>JBJTQP010000046.1:0-2616 GCA_046075685.1 Planctomycetaceae bacterium
GGGACGACCATGCGGCACCGCGCGGGCAAGACGAGGCGAATGACGGGCCCATGGCCCCGAGGGGCCGCGGCGGGGATTGGTCTTTTCATGGCATAGGCCGGCGCGATGGCCGCGGAACCGGCGGGCCCGCCGCCTTCGAGCGTCCAGCAGGCCGACGACCAGCCCGACCGCGTGTCTCGGCCCCGGGGCCGAAGGCCGGCGAAGTCGGAATATGAATGGAGCCCCGAGACGTGGGGCGTGGGCTCGTACATCTGGGCCCCGACCACCTCCGACAAGCAGACCTGCCACCTCTGGCGGTCGTTCGAGATCCCCCGCGGGGCCACGGTGACGACCGCCACCCTCCGGGTGCTCGCCGACAACGGGTTTGTAGTGTTTCTCGACGGCCGCGAGCTCGGCATGGGCAGCGACTACTACTACATGACCGAATACGACATCGGCGCCCTGCTGGGCCCCGGCCGGCACGTGGTCGCCATCCGCGCCTTCAACGAATCGTATCAGGCGGGAGTCGTCGCCGGGCTCCGGGTGAACCTCTCCGAGGGTGAACCGCTCGTGATCCTCTCGGACACCTCGTGGCGGGTGGTGCCCGCAGACGCCCGCGGCTGGGAACGGCAATCCGACGCCCCGGCCTCGTGGGGCCGAGCCGTCGCAGTGGCGGCCTTCGGCGCCGCCCCGTGGATCGATCCGCCCCTGCGGCTCAACCAGATCGCGATCCACCCCCTGGACCAGCCCGCCTTCTGGAAGCAGGGATGGTTTCAGGCGGTCGTGGCATCCGCGGGCGGGGTCGCGGCGGTGGCGAGCCTGGTGCTGGCGACGCGGCTGGTGGCGGAATCGCGGGCCCGACAGCTGCTCGACCGCGAACGGGCCCGCATCGCCCGCGACATCCACGATGAGATGGGCGCGGGGCTCACGCAGCTCGTGCTCGAAGGGGAGGTGGCCCGCACGGAGCTGCCCGCCGGATCCGCCTCGCGGGATCGGCTCGATTCGTTCTGCGACCGCGCCAGGACCCTCGCCGGCGCGATGGACGAGCTCGTCTGGGCCGTCAACTCCCACCGCGACACGCTCCGCGACTTCGTGTCCTACACCTGCAAGTATGTCCGTCGCTTCCTCGAATCCACGCCCATCCGCTGCCGGCTCACCGTGGCCGACGACCTTCCCGACGTGGCCTGCGATCTGCCGGTGCGTCGCAACCTGCTGCTCGCGGTGAAGGAGGCGGTCAACAACGCCGTGAAGTATTCGGCCGCGGAGCAGCTCACCTTCCGCGTCGAGCGGCGGCCCCCGATGCTCGTGGTGGCGGTCGAGGACGACGGCCGCGGCTTCGATCTCGAGCGGTCGCGGTCGGCCGGCAACGGTCTGGCGAATCTCGACCAGCGGATGCGCGACATCGGCGGCGTGTGCCGGATCACGACCAGGCCCGGCTCGGGCTGCACCGTGGAGTTCGAGGTTCCGCTCGCCCGCTTCGTGAGGCGGGCCGGCCCTCCCGACCACGGCGTCGACCTGCTCGCCGACGGCCGCCGGTGGGTGAGCGAGCACATCCGGCACGACGAGGCTCCCGCATCATGATGCACGCCCTGCCTGCGGCCGGCAGATCGGCCGCCAAGCCGCCCTATCGCGTGGCCCTGGTTGAGGATCAGCCCGAGACCCGGGAGAGCTGGCAGCGGCTCGTCTCCTCGCTGCCCGACTTCGCCTGCGTCTGCGCGTGCGCCTCGGGCGAGGAGGCGCTGCGGATGATCCCGATCGCCAAACCCGACGTCGTGCTGATGGACGTGTTCCTGCCGCGGATGTCGGGCGTGGAGTGCACCGCCCGGCTCAAGGCCGCCCATCCGGGCCTGCTGGTCGTGATGCTCACGGCCTGCGACGAGGACGAGATCCTTTTCCTGGCGCTCGAATCGGGCGCCGACGGCTATCTGCTCAAGCGGACGAGCCCCGACGACCTCCGGGCCGCCCTGCTCGACGTGCTGCACGGCGGCGCGCCGATGACCGGCGAGATCGCCCGTCACGTGATCGAGTCGTTTCGCCGCAGGCGCACCACCGATCCGGCCATGGGCCTCACGCCCCGCGAGGAGGAGACGCTGGTGCTGCTCACCAAGGGCTACGCCAACAAAGAGATCGCCCACCATCTGGGTGTGAGCATCGAGACGGTCCGCAGCCACCTGAAGCACATCTACGAGAAGATGCACGTCCGCTCGCGGGCGGAGGCGGTGGCCCGCTACATGTCGGGCCCCGGCCGTCCGCCAGGGGCAGGAGGCCTGACGGCTCCCGCTGCTCCCAAGGCCAGGTGACCCGGGCTTTCACCCGAGCGGGTGAAAGCCCGGAGCGAAACGCATCGCCTCGCCGTCACCTGACTGGTGCGATTCGCACCACAAGCGGCCCCGGCTCCGGAGCGATTTGCCCCAGCGCCTCACCCGGTCTGGGAACGGCCGTCACCCGGAGGGGTGAACCGGGAACGCGTCCGGATTGTGTGGAGTTCACACCGGAAGTGGCTTTTGCGGCTGAAAACACCCACGGCACGTGCTCGGCCGCCGCGATCGCTGAGGCGACCGGCACGGCATGTGCATCTGGAGAAACGGTCTTTGGTGCGCTCGTGCGGGGTCACGCGTCACGCGTCCCGTTCGAGGC
>JBJTQP010000047.1:0-3914 GCA_046075685.1 Planctomycetaceae bacterium
ACCCAGACGCTCTCCGCCGTCGTGCCGTCGAGCAGGTCGTCGATCCCGAAGTGCCGCCGCAGCTCGAGGTGCGTCCAATGGAAGAGGGGGTTCCGCAGCGTGTGCGGCACCGTCTCCGCCCAGGCCTGGAACTTCTCCCGCGGCGACGCAGAGCCGGTGATCCGCTCCTCGTTCACGCCGTCGGCCCGCATCGCCCGCCACTTGTAGTGGTCTCCCTCGAGCCACGCGGCGTGCAGGCTCTCGAACCGCCGGTCCTCGGCGATGTCTCTGGGGCTCAGGTGGCAGTGGTAGTCGACGATCGGCTGCGGGGCCGCGACCCGATGGTAGAGGTCCGCGGCGACGGCGGTCGACAGCAGGAAAGAGTCGTCGCAGAAGCCCATTGGCCGCCTACTTCTTCGCGAGGGCGTCGCGAATCTCGCGGAGCAGCACAACGTCCTCGGGAGGGGGTGGCGGCGCGGCGGTGGTGGCGTTCTCGAACCTCGCCTTGGCCGTATTGAGCGCCTTGATCACCAGGAAGATCGCCCCCGCCACCAGCAGAAAGTCGACCACCGACTGGATGAAGGGCCCGTAGTTGAGGATCGGGTAATTCTGGAACGCCATCACCGGCTTGCCGTCCTCCATCACCATCGTGCCGTCGGCGTTGAGCTTCGGGGCCTGGGTGCGGATCTTCCAGGCGAGGTCGGTGAAGTTCACGCCGAACTTGCTCGTCAGCAGGTTGAGCGGCGGCATGATGATGTTGGCCACCAGCGAACTGATGATCTTGCCGAAGGCACTGCCGATCACCACGCCGACGGCGAGGTCGATCACGTTGCCGCGCATGGCGAAGTCGCGGAATTCCTTGAGGAGGCCCATCGGTCGTGCTCCGTGCGGGGTTCTGGGCGGACGTTTCGGGCGACAGTATGCCGCGGCATGCACGGACGGTTCAACGTGGCCCCGGCGGCGGGTAGGGCTGTAGAGTGGCCCGCGGGCCGGCCGGCGCACGCGCCGGGGCGGACTTCCCACGCCGCCACGCACGTCCTGGAGTCGCAGCACCATGTCGAAAATCGGACTGGCCCTGTCCGGCGGCGGCTTCCGGGCCACGCTCTACCACCTGGGCGTGATCCGTTACCTCCGCGACTGCAAGGCGCTCGACCTCGTGGGCGACATCGCGGCGGTCTCGGGGGGCAGCATCCTCGCGGCCCACCTGGTGCTCAACTGGCACCGCTACACGGGCGACGACGATGCGTTCGCCGAGGCAGCCCGGGAGATCATCGGCTTCGTGCAGCACGACGTCCGCAACCGGATCGTCAGGCGACTGCCGCTCCTGTTCCCGATCCGCCTGTTCGGCAAACTCACCGGCTGGCACGCCGCGGCCTTCACCCCCAACGCGCTGCTGGAGCGGGCGTACCGGCGGTTCTTGTACGGCGACCGACGGCTGTTCGAACTTCCGGAACAGCCGGCGCTGCACATGCTCTCGACGAACGTCAGCGACGGCGTGATGGCGGTCTTCGATCGCGAGGGTCTGCACATCCAGAAGCGGGCGGAGGGGGGTGACGACCCGTTTCACCACGTCGCCGGGCAGACGGCGAGCATCGCCAAGGTGGTCAGCGCCTCGTCGGCGTTCCCGGGCTTCTTTCCGCCGGTGGAGATCACCGCCGCGGACCTCGGCGTGCACGAGGGCCAGTTCCCGACCGAGTCGTTCACCGACGGCGGCGTGTACGACAACCTGGGCATCCGGGCCTTCGCCTGGCTCACGGCGCATCGGGGCCGGACGTACCAACGGGTGATCGTCAGCGACGCGGGCAAGCCGTTCCAGATCCTCGGCAATGCGCCCCTCGGCTTCATCGCCCAGTCGATCCGGGCGACCGACATCCTCTGGGACCGCGTCTGGCAGCTGGAGCGCGAGAACTTCGGCGAACGCAACGGCTACCACTTCATGCCGGTCACCCTGGTGGTCGATCCGTACGAGGATCCCCACGCCCTGCATCCGGTCGTGCAGGCGGAGGTGTCGAGCATCCGCACCGACCTCGACCGGTTCAGCGACCTGGAGGTCAACGCCCTGGTGGCGCACGGGTATGAAGTGGCCCGCAGCCTGCACCGCCAGATCGGGGCCAAGGCCCTGAAGGCGGTGCACGAGGGGCCGCCCTGGGAGCCGCTGCCGGGCCGGTCGGCGGTGACGGCCCCGCAGCCGGTCGGCGGCCACGGCACGGCGCGCACGGCGGCCACCAGTTCCCAGGCCCGGTCCGCGGAGCTGCTCCGCCGTTCGAGCCACCGGAAGGTGTGGGCCACGCTCCTGGATTGGAGGGATTGGCCGAGCTACCTCTACGTGGCGCTGGGGATCCTGCTGTTCGTCGTCCTCCCGGTGCGGGTCTATACGCTGCATCGCCGGGCCGAGATGCTCACCAGCGTGATCGACTCGATTGCCAAGGGCGACCCCGACATCCGCCTCGTGCTCGACCTGGTCGAGAGCGACCCGGTGGCCGGCTGGCAGCCGCTCCGCGTCAGCGACGCGGCGGAGCCCACCGTCGACGACTATGCGGGAGTGGAGATCCTCTCGTACAGCCGCATCAACGACCTGCGGAAGGCCTGGAGCGGCGGGCTGCGGCCCGACAGCGGCGGGCTGGTGCACCTGCGTAACCGGGCGGTGATCCGGCTGGTCGACGAATCAAGGCGGCGGCGGGGAATCGTGTTTCGCTCGGCGCTGCCCGTCGAGAACGTCGAGTACCGGCAGCCGCGGACCGCGCCGCCGGCGCAGATCCGCCGCGTGATGGAACACGCCGCCGACGGCTCCACGCTGCCCCGGTACGAGTTCCACGTCGACCTCTCGGATGCTCCGGTCGGCGAACCGGTGCCGCTGGAACTGGCGGCGGTCGTCCGCTTCACGGCCCTGCCCGCCGGCCGGCTGCCGCTGGTGATGCAGTTCGCGGCCGATCTGCTGACCGTCTGGATCCTGTTTCCCGACGATCACCCCTACCACCGCTATCAGCTCGTCAGTTATCCCCGGGCCTCGGCGGAGTCGGCCCAGCCGCTGACCTCGCGGTACACGATCGACCATCCCTACGGGAAGCTGATCGGCTGGTCGGTGATCACGCCCACGAGGGACACCGTCTACGAATGCCGGTGGACGGGCGAGTGATCGGCGGGCATCAGCGGAAGCAGCGGATGCCAGCCCAGATGGCGGCGAGTCCCGCGAGGGTGGTCGCGGCCACGTAGCCCACCGCCGCCGGGGTGCGGCCGGCGTGCAGCATCTCGGCCGACTGGAACGCGAAACTCGAGTAGGTGGTGAAGCCGCCGAGAAGCCCGGCGAGCAGGATCGTCTCCGTGCCGACGGCGAGGCCGCGGCTGCGGGACCAGGCCCAGACGGCACCGAAGGCAAACGATCCCGCCACGTTGACGACGAGCGTCCCCCACGGAAAGGCATGGCCGACGAACCTGGCAACCGAGGTGGTGACGCCGACGCGAAGCAGCGTGCCGGCTGCGCCGGCGGTCGCGAGAAGCAGGACGTGTGAGAGGTGGTTCATGGGGACGCCCGCAGGGGTGCAACCGGGCCCGCAGCCAGCATGTCATCGTCGCGCAGCCCGGTGCTTCGGGAGGGCCGGTCCGTCCGGCGTCAGGCGGCGGAGAATGTGGGAACTGGGTGGGAGGAGAAGAATGGGCCGCACCGAACCTCCGCGAACGCCGTGCGTACCATTCATCAACCACGGAGGGTTTCATCATGGACGCCCACTTCAACGAGTATCTGGCGGCGGTCGCCGGGATGCAGGATCTCTACGGCCATCCGGCCGAGGACCATCCGACCGAGTTTCACGACGAGGTCGTGCCTCCCGGCGCGGATCCCGCCGCCGCCGTCACGGTGCCGGTCGCTGCATCGCTCTGAGCGCGGTCCCGCCGCCGGGCCAGCAATGGCTGTTCGACAGCTCCCCGCGCGTCCCTTC
>JBJTQP010000048.1:0-26735 GCA_046075685.1 Planctomycetaceae bacterium
CGTCCCGAACGTCGACGAGCTGCTGGCCCGGTGGCAGCGGCGGCACGAGCCGAAGCCGCCGGACTGGAGTCTGGCGACGACGCAGGAGTGGTGGTGGCATCGCGAGCCCGATGGCGAGAGGCAGCACGGCATCCCGTGGGCGGTGCTCGAGGCGGCCTGGCGGGACACGCCGTCCTTCGAGTGCCCCAACTGCGACACGCCGACGATCCTCTCCGGCTTCGGCTGGAAGCGGGTGTCGTTTTTCGGGTTCGAACCCCGGCGGGAGTTCGTCTGCCCGACGTGCCGCCGCCGGCATGTCGGGCCGCCCGGAGTGCGTGAAAGCCGAATGTTTTCAGCTTTTTGCACCAAACTTGACGTATGTCAAGTTGGCCCCTATGGTTGGTCGATAAGACCGACAGGCCATCCGGGGTGATCCCACGGTTGGGATCCGGGTTCCTCGCTAGACTTCCCCTTCAACGGGTGGTGGCGAGGTGATCCGGTGACACAAGCACCTGAAGACATTCAGCGGATCGTTTGGGCGGTGCTCCGCGAGGGCATGGACAACTGCATCCTGCTCGAACCTGAACCCCTCGATGAAGTCAAGAAGCTGCTGCGGGACGGACAAAAGGCTTCCGCGTCGGTCCGTTCCCTGCTCCGAGATTATGCAAAAGACGTATTTGTCGCTCCGGTCGACCCAGACTGCAGGTTCTATGCCGACGCCCTTTACTACATGCTTCCGGAGGTTATGGAAGGCGGCGTGCTCAGGCAGATGTACGTGAAGTTCTCGGTCGTTCCCGATGACGACGAGTCGCTTTCGGATCTGCGGGTGATTCGGTTCCACAAGTCCACCGGATGGGCGTCCATCACGAGGTTTCCACGACGATGACAGCGGAAAAAAAGCAGCGGGTGCCGAAGTGCCACGGGTGTCGCAAGCCCTTCGAGCGGCGATTCGCGCCGGCCCATGTCGAGAAGATGAAGTACGACGGCGCCAGGCACGACGTGCTCATCGAGGGCATGCCGCAGTGGCAGTGCGACAGTTGCAAGATCACGGTGACCGATGACGACAGCGATACGGTCGTCCAGGATTGCCTGCGGAGGCACATCGGCCTGCTGACCGCCGCGGAGATTCGCGAGGCTCGGATGACGCTGGGGCTCACGCAGTCGCAGCTCGCAGCGCTCATCGGCTGTGCAGCCGAGAGCCTGTCGCGGTGGGAGAACGGAGCGATCCTGCAATCACGATCGTACGACCGGCTGCTGCGCGTGGTGTTTAAGCTGCCGGCCGTTCGCGAGATCCTCGCGGGGCTGTCTCCCGATTCGGTCGTCGGCCGGACGGCGGTCGTAGGCCGCGGCGATCCGCCCGTGGCCGTCGTGGATGCGATGCGGGCCCTCGAGCGGATCTGGGAAGGTGCATCGAGACGCGTTGAAACGCCTGCGCCCCCGACGAGCAAGCCTTCGGGCGACCGTCGGGAGCGAACGCGGGCCATCGGGCAGGCATGGTTTTCGGCCAGTCGGCCGAGCGAGACAGCGGCCGCGCCGTGGACGCCGCTGGCCGGCCCCGGACGGCAGTCACCCCGAGAGTCCTGACCTATGGCCGCGAGGAAGAAGTCCGCCGAGAGGCCCGCGGCCGCGCCGACGATCTCGCCGGTGGTGGGCCGATTGAGGCAGGTCGAGCGGGTCTGGCAGATGGCAGGCGAGTTCAATCGCCTGCCGGTGCCGGATGAGAGCGATCACGAAGCGGAGTTCGCGATCTTCCGGACCGGAGGGGCGGTCACGGAGGACGGCACGGAGCTCGTCGCCAGCGTCGAACTGGGATTTCGGCTGACGGCCGTCGTGAAGGACACGAAAGCTGTGCCGGCCGACCTCGTCGACAAGGAGTCCGGACGGGTCGTGATCGCATTCGTGCGTGGTTCCTACATGATCACGTACGGGCTCGACGATGGACGCGATCTGCCCGCTGCTGCCGTCGAGGAGTTTTGCGGCTTGAATGCCGTGCACACCGCCTGGCCCTTCTGGCGGGAGTTCGTCACGAGCTCTCTGCTGCGGAGCGGGCTCGAAAGCATGCCCGTGCCGCCCTTCACGGTGTATGGAGAGCAGAAAGCCGCGGTGACGGACGAGCGCGATGCTGGAGCGCGCGAACGGTAAAGCCCCATCCTGCGGATCGTTGGTGAAGTCTTGGGGCTGATCGACAGCGGAGCTACGTTGAACGTGCTCCCATTCGATGGCGGCCTCCAACGTGGTGCCGTATGGGAAGCATAGAACGCACCAGTTCGCCTCGGTGGCAGTATGGCGGAATCAGAGGCGAGAGGCTTGATTCTCACCGGCCAACTGGAGGGATTTGCTCCGGTGCGGCTTGCTTTCGCGCGGAGCTGGTCGCCGTCATGCGGCGTGCCGATCCGCCGGTGCGGCGAGCATGTGGGCCAGAAACTCGCCACGCGTCATGGAGAGTGCGTGGTCGTGCCCGCGTCTTCGTGCCGGCGGTCGTTCCGAGGGTGCTGCGACTCCGGTCGCCAGATTGTCGCTGCGGGCTTACAATCGCCTTCCACTCCGCCGGCCGCAGGCTCGGCTGGCGGACTTCCCAAGGTTTCGCTTTTCCAGGTTTCGCTTTTCCACGTTTCGTAGGGTCTTCGAGGATCTTTCCATGCTTCCCGCAGCTCGCCGCCGTTTGGACATCCGCCGCCGTCGCCTCTCCGCCGCACGCCGGGCGGCGCTTGCGGCTGAGCGGCTCGAGAACCGCCGGCTCCTCGCGGTGGACGTGACCAACCTCAACGACTCGGGGTCGGGATCGCTGCGGGCCGCGATCGAAGCCGTGAACTCCGCCGGCGTCGCCGACACGATCGTGTTTCAGAACCTCACCGGCACCATCGCCACGAAGTCGACCCTGCCCACGCTCGCGGTCAACGGCACCTCGTTTCTCGCGACGGGCGTGACGGCGGTCACGCTCGATGGCTCGCTCGCCGGAGCGGGCGTCAACGGCCTGACGATCGGCAACAACGTCAACACGATCGGCATCGACGGGATCGCCCTGACCATCCAGAACTTCAAGCAGAACGGCATCGCCTTCCTGGGCGGCTCCACGGGAACCACCATCCGCGGCGTCACCGTGCGGGTCAACGGCCTGAACGGGATCCAGATCGCGGGCGGCGACTACACCGGCAGCGCGGTCAAGTCGAACGCCATCAGCGACAACGGCAAGGCCGGGATCGCGGCGGCGGCGGGCGTCACGGGGCTCACCGTCGGCGGTGCCGGTTTCGGCAACAACATCTACGGCAACGACACCAACGGCATCGAGCTCGCGGCCGGCGCCTACACCAACACCTCGATCACCGCCAACATCGTCTCCAACAACTCGCAGGCGGGCATCGCCACCACCGGCGGCGTGACGGGGCTGGCAATCGGCGGCACGGGAAGCGGCACCGCCAACTCGATCGCGGTCAACGGCGGCAACGGCCTCTCGTTCGCGGCGGGCGACTACACCGGCACCACGGTGGTCGGCAACTCCGTGATCCTCAACTCCGGGTCCGGCGTCAGCCTCGCACCCGGCACCGGCACGCTGAGCAACCTCGTGGTCGGCGGCACGGCGGCCGGCTCGAGCAACGCCATCGCCCTCAACACCGCGGGCGGCATCACCGCGGCCGCCGGCACCTACACCGGCAGCGCCGTGGTGGGCAACCAGATCATCTCCAACAAGACCGCCGGCATCTCGCTCGATCCCGCCGGCGGCACGCTCTCGGGGCTGACGATCGGCGGCAGCGCCCAGGGGCAGGAGAACTCGATCATGTCGAACACCGGCCCGGGCGTCCGCGTCGCCGCGGGCGGCTATGCATCAACCGCCATCCTCGGCAACACGATCTCGTCGAACACGAGCGACGGCATCAGGCTGGCGGCGGCGGCGGGCAAACTCACGGGCCTCGTGGTCGGCGGCACGCCCAACACGATCACCGCCAACCTGGGCGATGGCATCAACGTGGGGGCGGGCACCTTCACCGACACGCGGCTGCAGGACAACACCATCACCGGCAACTCGAGGGCCGGCATCCGGCTCGCACCGAGCGGTGGCAGCCTGACCGACATGCTCGTGGGCGGCACGGCAGCCACCCTGGGCAACCGGCTCTCGGGCAACAGCTCGCCGGAGTCGCCGAGCGACGCCGAACTGGTGGTGGAGCAGGGCACCTACACCGGCACCAAGGTGCAGGGCAACGAGTTCACGAACGCGGCCACGGCGATCCTGCTCTCCGGAGCCCAGGGCATCACGCTCGGCGGCAGCACCAACGACCTGGGCAACTCGGTCACCGGCAGCACCGAATGGGGCCTGCGGGCCACGGGCACGCTGACGGGCTCCAAGGCCGTCAGCAACACCTTCACCGACAACGCGGTGGGCGTGCGGCTGGAGAACGCGAGCGGCTTCGCCCTCGGCGACGCCACCGTGGGCAACATGATCACCGGCGGCACCACCGGCATCGTGGCGAACGGGGCCCTCGGTTCCACGACCGTGCTGAGCAACACGGTGTCGGGACCGAAGACCGGCATGCGGGTGATCGACGCCCAGGGCACCTCCGCCGCACAGCCCTTCACCGTCGGCGTGGTCACCTCGACGGCGGGTTCGGCCGGCGGCAACCGGGTGATCGGCACGGTTCACGGCCTGCACGCGCTGGGCAACCTGGCAAACACCGTGATCATCGGCAACATCTTCCGGGCCACCGGGGTCAACGGCAACGCGGCTGCCCTCTCGGCCGCCACCAACCTCGCGCTCGGTGGATCGGCGGCCGGCTACGGCAACGTGCTCACGTCGGCACAGGGCAGCGCCCTCTACGCCAAGGGCGTGTGCACCGGGTCACAGGTATACCGCAACAACATGACGGCCAGCCGGTTCGGCATTCTGCTCGACAACGCCCAGTCGCTGGCGGTGGGCTCCCTGGCGAACGCGGCCACGAGCAACATCGTGCAGTACAACCAGGTGGGCCTCGCCACCGTCGGCACCACCACCGGCAGCGGCGTGATGCACACGCGGTGGTACAACAACGTGCGGACCGCCGTGAACACGGCCCGCACCGCGGTGTATCCCTACGTCTGACGCCCCGCACCGCCGGCACGATCCGTAAGACCGGTGCGCCGCCGACGGCACGGCCGTCTCAACCGGCCGGCCGCTGATCGCCGCGGGCCCGGCGGATCGATCCCTGACGCGTGCGGGTGCGGATCCAGTCGCCGCCCCGCGACCGCGGGGTTGGCACGTGTTCTACAGCCCGTCGGCGAACGTCGGCTTCGCCCACTACACGAAGACGGCCGGCACCTCGCTGCAGCACTGGTTTCGGCGGGCGTTTCCCGACGGTGACCTGCTCGAGGCGGAGAACCCGCACCTCCCGGTGGCCATGGCGCTCGACCGCATCGGCGGCCCGCCCGAGCCGAAGGGGTGGCGCCGGCTGCTCGCGGCGGGGCGACGGCGGCGGGGCCCGCCGCTGGTGGTTGGGGTGATCCGGGAGCCGTTCGAGATGCTGGTGTCGCTCTACGAATACTGGCAGCGGCACGCCTTTCCCGTCGAGCCGACCGCGGCGTTCATCCTCGCGGCCCGGCACGGCACGTTCCCCGAGTTTCTCCGCATGGCCGTGGTCGACGGCCATGCGCCCACCTACGAATGGTTTTTCGACGTGGGCGGACGGGCCTGGGGCCGCACGCGGCTGCTCGATTTCGCCACGATCGAGATCGGCCTGACGCTCGTGGCCCGGGAACTCGGGATCGCCGATTCGCCGGCCCTCGAGCGCCGCAACGCCGCCGACCGGGGCCGCGACCTCTCCGCCTACCGGCGCGCGGCGGCCGACCTCCTCCCCGAGGTGCGGCGGCACTTTCGCTGGTATTACGACGAGGGAACGCGGCTGGCGATCGGCGGCCCGTCGGTCACCCGCGCCGCCTGACGCAGCGATCGCCCGAGACCGCTCTCAGGCCGGCTTGCGGAGCGCCGCCGCCGCGGCAGGCGAGTGGAACACGCCCGCAAGCCCGGCCTCGAGGGCTGCCGGGGAAAACGCCGCGATCGCGGCGGTGAACTCGGCCGCCGACGGCCGCCGGACCGCGGCCTCCTCGATGGCCGCCGCCAGGGCGGCAGGCGGGCAGTCGCGCTGCACGGCCGTGGCGACGGCCGGCGGCAGTTCGGCGAAGCTTCCCTCGCCCGTCACCACGACGGGCGTGCCGAGGCCGATCAGCCGGTGCACGGCCGCCGACGACTCCCCGTGGGTCGGCGTCCGCAGCTGCACGGCGACGTCCGTGGACCGCATCAGCGCGGCCAGCGCGTCGTCCGCGGGGCTGTCGTGCACCATCACGAACGGCAGCTTCGAGATGCCGAAGCGACGGCAGACGCGGGCCATCGACCAGCCGGCGATCGTGAGCCGCACCGGCCGACGACGCGCGATGATCGACACGGCCTGGGCCACCAGCGGGAGCTGCTTCGTGTCGCCGCCGGTGCCGAACGTGCCCACGTGGAGGGGCGCGGCGGGCTCGGGCGGACTGCGGCGGCCGGCGCGATCGGGCACGATCGGCAGGAACGCCACGTCGATCGACCAGCGTGCCGCAGCGGGGCCCACCGCGGCGCGGATGAGCCGGCGGCAGGCGTCGGAGTTGACGATCAGGCCGTCGAAGCCGACCACGTCGAGGAGGAAGCGGAGGCTGCGGCCGATGTCGGGCACCTGCTCGAGCGCGCGGCGGATCCAGGGCTCGTTGGTTTCACGGCAGCCTTCCGCCGGACGTGCCGCCGAGCTGCCGAGGAAGCCGCGGAGCAGCACGCCGAGGTTGACCTCGTGCAGGTAGGCCAGCCGCCGCTGCCGGCAGCCGAGCCGCGTCCGCAGCGCCGCCTCGAGCACCTTGACGTGATGCGGTGAGTTGCCGAGCACGAAGACGACGGTGCCGTGCCGGCCATGGGCGAGGGATGGGGCCAGCACCTCGACCGGCAGGATGCGGTTGCCCGGCAGCAGCCGCCGGTCCGCGGCCACCGTCGGGCCGGGGTTGGCGTCGAAGAAATCGGTGTGCCAGCGGTCTGACTGGAGATGCTCGAGCGTGCAGGCGGCGATCGCGGTCTGCGCGTCGGGCAGGGCGCCGACCACCGCGACCCGGTCTCCCCGCGGCGGCTCACGCTGCTCGAGCTCCTCGATCACGGCCCGGGCCGCAGGTCGCCAGCCCAGCCCCTCCAGCAGCCGCCGGCCGCGGTCGAGCGACCGCTCCCGCAGCTCCGGATGCTCCACGAGGCGGCTCATCGCGGCGGCCACGGAGAGCGGCTCCCGCGGATCGCACATCAACTCCGGGATCACCAGTTCCTTGATCGACGACGAGTTCGAGCCCACCACGGGGATGCCGCAGCCGTAGGCCTCGAGCACGGGCAGACCGAGGCCCTCGTAGAGCGACGGGTAGGCCATCAGCTCCGCCCGCCGCGTGAGTGCGACGAGATCCTCGTCGGTGACGTAGTCGGTGAACACGAGGGCTCCCGGCCGGATGCCCAGCGACGCCGCCTTGAGCTGGTAGTGGGCGATCCGCCGCGGCGTGAGCTTGCAGATCACGGCGAGCTGGATGTCGGGGTGGCGGGCGTGGAAATGCGCGTAGGCGTAGACCATGCCATCCATGTTCTTCCGCCAGTCGTCGCCGCCGATGTAGACGGCATAGGGACGCCGCAGGCCGAATCGGGCGGGCACCTCGTGTTCGCCGGGGGCGGGCGACTCGATCAGCGTCCGCTTGCGGTGGTCGATGTCGCCGTAGACGCAGCGGATCCTGGTGGGATCGATGCCTGCGAGGCGGATCGTGTCGAGGCGGGTGGCCTGGCTGATGGCGAACAGCCGGTCCGAATCCCGCAGCACGCGGAAGCCGGCCAGGTAGCTGGTGCGGGCGTCGGGCCGGGAGAGATACCGCTCGCGAAACAGGTAGGGAATCAGGTCGTAGACGATCCCCAGCCGGTGCGGCTGGTGGCTGCGAAGCCAGCGCGGGTAGAGATAGTCTTCCCCCCGCCCGTTCAGCGGGAGAAAGAAGCAGGCCGTGAACAGCACGTCGATCCGGCCCTGCCCGCCGCGGGCCAGCTCCGACTCCAGCGCCCACGTGCCGTACCGCTCGAACTCGGCGGCGAACCCCGGCTGCGGCAGGCGGTCGTCCCAGAGGAAGAGATACCGGTGGTCGGGGTGGTCGAGGCAGATCTGCCGGACGAGGCTCTGCGAGTAGGCAGGAATGCCCCGATCGCCGTTGTACTGGGCGACGCGAAGGTCGACGAGAAAGGTGAGCCGGCCCCGCGGGCCGTGGGGCGCGTTCATGCGGTGTCGCGTCGCGGAGTGTCGTCGGGTGCCGCCTCGTCGTCCGGCGTGCCTGCGAGGCGGAGATAGTGGAGGCCGGCCTGCTCGCGGAACAGGCCCTCGAGACGCTCGATGCGGTCTTCGAGGGCGGCGATCCGTGTCGACGACGGCGTGATCCCCAGGAGCTTCCGCAGGCCGCGGAAGATCGGCCGAAAGACCGCCTTCTCCAGCGAGTGGCCGAACGACTTGAGCGACATGGATTCCTCGCGGGTGTGGGGGCGGGGTGGTTGCTAGGCGGCGACGGTCGTGGCGCCGCCGTGTCTGGCTGCGGCGAGCACCGCGGCGGCCGTGTCAGTCCAGGCGGTGGGGCGGAACTCGCGGGCGATGCGTGCCTCGCGGCCCGCCAGCCAGGCAGGATCATCGAGGCATCGGGCCACCAGGGCGACGAGCCGTGGCGTGTCGTGGGCGGGGAAGAACTCCGGCAGGTCGCTGATCTCGGTCATGCTCGCGGCCGACGAGGCGAGGCAGAGCTTGCCGTGGACCAGGCTCTCGGCCACCGGCAGGCCCCAGCCCTCGTGCTTCGATGGGTAGATCGTCGCCACGCAGCGGCGGTAGTACCAGGCGAGCTCCGCGTCGCGGACGCCGTCGAGCAGGTGGATGTGCCGGTTCACCAGGCGATCGTGCCGGATCTCGTGCACGAGGTCCGTCGTCAGGGCGTGGGTCGCACCCGCGCAGAGCAGGTCGGGGCAGGCGTCGCCACGGTCGGCGGCGAGCGCGGTCCAGGCGTCGTACAGGCAGCGGTGGTTCTTGCGGACGTTAAGGCTCGAGACGCAGAGGAAGAACGGCCGCTGCGGCACGAAGCGGGGCAGCGGGGCCGGCGCCTCGACCGCAGCACCACGGCCGATCACGTCGCCGAGCCGCACCACCTCCACGTCCGGCGGGGCGAGGCCCGCTTCCCGGCAGTAGTCGAGCAGTTCCCGACGGGTGCAGTCGGAGATCGTGAGCACGAGATCCGAGCGCTGCACCACGTGCCGCAGCCACGCGACCTCGACGGCCCGGGGCGCGAGCCACTGCGGCTTCGTCACCGGCACGAGGTCATAGACCATCCGCACGACGGCGGCACCGCGGTCGCGGGCGGCGTCGACGGCGGCCGGATGCCCGGACGTGGCGAACGTGCCGCCGAGCGACATGAGCACGTCGCCCGGCATGAACGGCACCTCGGGAGGCGCGTGGGCGGCGGGCACATCGAGCGGCGGCTCCGGAGCTGCGACGGTGGGCACCGCATCGGCCGGATCGTCGCCTGCATGCTCCTCGTCGATCCGCCGGCCGATGCCCAGCCGCCGGCCGGCGTGGCGGAGGAGTTCACGGCCGGCGACGCGAAACGCGATCCAGGCGGCGCGACACTTCTCGCCGTCAGTCCCGGGGCCGTAGAGCAGCGCCCGCCTGCGGCGGCGGCGGCGGGCGCGCGCTTCGGCGGCGGCGGTGACCGCGGGAGGTGGCTCGGGGATCGGCTCTGGCGGCGGCGGAGCCACCGGGGCCTGCGGCGCCGGCCGCTCCAGCCAGCCGCACATCTCGCGGACCGCGGCGGGCAGGTCGCCCTCGGCGACGGCCGAGAACCGGTCGCCGCCGTGCGGAAGATGGAGCAGCCGCACGCGCACGCCGAGCCCGTGCAGGCCGTCGAGAATGCCGGTCACCGTCCGCTCGATACCGCCGAGGTGCGGCAGCCGCCAGTCCACGAGGCCCGACACGTCGTACCAGATCGTCACGGCGATTCCTTTTGGCTCGGGCTCGTGGGCGGGCAGCTCAGGCCACCGTCTGCAGCGGCCGCGCCAGGTAGTGCCCCGGCACGAGGGTGAATCCATCGGTGACGTTTGCCGGATAGGAGAGCGGCTCCCGGAGGTGCGGCTCCTCGCGGCGGTAGTAGAAGCGGTTGAGGCCGTCGAACAGCGCGAACTCGTAGCCGTGGCCGAACAGCAGACCCTCCCACGCGAACCAGGCCGGCTCGTAGCCCCGCGGCCCCACGCCGGGCACCTGCGGCTTCACCGCCTCGACGACGATCACGCGGGGGCGGAACGCCCGCCACTCGCCCCCCAGGATCACGTCGCGCTCGCCGCCCTCCACGTCGATCTTCAGGAAGTCGACCGGTGCGTCGCCAAGCGCCAGGGTGATCTCGGCGAGCGTGACCATCGGCACCGTCGTGTCGGCGCGGCGCAGGCCGAGGACGGAGGCAAGCTGCTCGTCGAGCGGCTCGTGGCACGAGGCCAGGCCCGTGTCGCCCCACTCGTGCAGGCACGCGGTGCCCGACGTCGCGCCGACGGCGACGTTGAGGTTGGTGTCGCGCGGCCGGTGCTCGACGAACCGGCGGTGGAACCGCTCGACGGGCTCGACGTTCACGCCCGACCAGCCGCGGTCGTAGAAGTGCTTGGTGACGGAATCGACCACGGGGTCGTAGCCGCCGAGGTCGATGTAGCGGCCCTGGTCGACCCCGTGAAACACGCGGTCGAGGACCACGTCCTCGAAGTTCTGCGCATAGGAGATCATGCGGCCCTGCGGAGGATCAGGCCGATCGAGGTCGAGGCGTAGCCGTCGAGATTCAGGCGGAGGTGCTTCATGCCGCCCGGCGCCTTTCCCGTCGAGCCGTGGTAGGGGGGCGGATCGATGAACCGGTCGGCCTCGGTCGCGCCGGGATCGAGGTCGATCGGCTCCACGTGGTGGCCCCGGTCGACGAGCCGGGCCACGAACTCCTCGATGTCACGCAGCCGGTAGATCACGTTGGGGCCCCGCGCGACGGTGCTGTCGTTGCTGGAGAGGTTGAACTCGGTGGTGTGCACGGCCACGCCCCCCGGCCGCAGGCACTCCAGCTGCCGCTCCAGGAAGGCGAGCCCGAGTTCGAGGCTGCCGCAGTGCTCGAAGGAGCAGGTTGACCACGTGAAGTCGTAGTCCCGCAGGTCGTCGGGCACGTCGTTCATGTCGACGGGGCGGAACTCGACCTGCTGCGCAAAGACGTCGGCCGGGCAGAGGCCGTGCGCGTTGAGGGCGGCGAGGTTTCCGGTCCACTGGCCGGAACTGGCCCAGCGCTGGTTGCGGTCGTCGTCGACGGCGAGGTCGGTGGCCGTGATCCGGCAGCCGAGCGCGGCGAAGAACGCCGGCAGTTTCTCGGCGCCCACGGCAAAGCCGAGGCCGCGCCGGCCCGGCGCGAGCAGGCCGCGCTCGTGGAGGGCCTGGCAGATGTAGGCGTGCTCCCAGTTCTTGCGGTGCAGGTGCCAGCCGTCGCCGAGTCGCTCCAGCCAGTGCCGGAAGGTCGGCGAATCGAGCGTGGCGAGCCGGCAGAGCTGGGAGACGAGGGCCGTGCCCTCCTCCCGTGGCACCGAGGCCGCGAAGAGCTCGATGTGCCGCCGGGAAAAGTCGCCCACGCGGATTTCCGGGGGCGGGGCGAATCGGCCGAGGCCCGGAAGCATGCCGATCAGCCGGCGAGGGAGGCTGCGGCCTGCGGCGACATGTGTCATGGGCGGCGCTCGATGGGGGAGGGCGCGTGGATCAGCCGCGCTGCCGGAAAACTGGGCGGCCTGCGGGCTCTCGTCGCGGCCCGGGAAACTAGCACGCGCCGCGGGTGCCGCGGAATGCCATTTCAGGCCGCTGCGTCAGCCGGCCGCGGCCGCCGGCAGCCGGTCGAGAATCGAGTCGTAGATCCGCAGATACCCGCGGGCCGTCTCGTGCCAGCTGAAACTGGCCGCGTGGGCCCGGACGCGGTCGGCGAAGACGGGATCGCGGCGAAAGGAGGCCATGCCCGCCTCGTAGGCCGCCGCCATCGACCCGGCGTCGAAGGTGTCAAAGTAAAAGGCATGCCTCCCGGCAATCTCGGGAAGGCACGTCATCCGGGCAAGGAACGCAGGCTTTCCGCAGTTCATGGCCTCGAGCACCGGCAGGCCGAAGCCCTCGGTGAGCGACGGAAAGAGGAAGGCGTCGCACTGCTCGTAGAGCCACTGCCGGTCGGTGTCGGAGACCTCGCCGGGCAGGAGCACGCGGCCCTCGAGACCGCGGCGGGCGATCTCGCGGCCGAGAAACTCGCCGTACGGAGTCGCCTTCTTGCCGGCGATCACCAGCCGCCGGTCGGGAAGCCGGTCGCTGAGATCGAGCAGGACGTGGAAGTTTTTGTGGGCCAGGCAGTTGCCGACCGTGAGCACGAAGGGCCCCTCGGGCAGGAAGGACGGCCGCGCGGCCGACGCGGGTGGGGCCGCCGGCAGGCCGAGGTGCACGACGTGGACGGGCCGGTCGCCGAGGGCGAGGTGCGCCCGCACGTTGTCGGCGACGTACTGCGAGTCGGTGACGATCGCGGCTGCGCGGTCGACCTTCGCCTGGACATCGGCGAGCTTGCGCTCGATGCGCCGGAGCTGCTCGTCGTGCGGGGTCTCGTGCAGGAAGGTGAGGTCGTGGATCGTGAGCACCACCGGCACGCGGTCGTCGACGGGGAGGTACTTCGACATCTGGTTGGTGGCGTGCCAGAGGTCGATCTGCGGGCTGCCCAGGAACGGCTGCATGATCGGCCGCAGCCGACCCATGAAAAACTCCTTCTTCCACGGTGCCACGGGGATGCGGCCGTAACCCTGCGGCGGGAGGTGCCGCTCCGAGCCGGCCGCGAGCAGGAACACCGGCTCGAACCGCTCCGGGGCGAGGCGGAGCAGTTCCTTGGCGAGGTGCAGCGAGAAGCGGCCCAGGCCACAGTTGATGTGCCGGAGCTTCTCGAGATCGACGACGATGCGCGGAAGTCGTGCTGCCATGTCGTGGCGGTGGAACCGACGGTCGGATCAGCCGCGTATCTTCACGGGCTGGCGCCGCCGCGGGCAACCCGAAAAGCCGCAGCCGTGGCCGGAGGCGGAGGGCGGGGTACCACCGCCGGCTTGAGCAGCGGCAGCCGGCCCGGGATACTGCGGTCGGTTTCGACCATCTTCCGCAGGAGCCCGCCGATGCCCCGCCGCCTGATCGCCATCATCGCCCTGATCGCCCTGATCGCCCTGATCGCCCTGATCGCCGCCCCCGTCTGCCACCACGCGGTGGCCGCCCCGGCGGCTGTCGCTCCCGCGGATGCGCCCGCGACCGCGGTGGCTCCTGCCCCTGCGGCAGCTCCAGGTCCTGCAGCAGCGTGGCGGTCGCTGTTCAACGGCCGCGATCTCGAGGGCTGGGACGGCGATCCGCGGCTGTGGAGCGTCCGTGACGGCGTGATCCACGGTGAGACGACCGCCGACGCGAAGGCCGACGGCAACACGTTTTTGATCAGGAAGGGCCTGACCGTCGGCGATTTCGAACTCACGCTCCTCTACCGCTGCAACTCGGCGAACAACTCCGGCGTGCAGTATCGCTCGCGGCACATCACGGAAGGCACCCCGAAGAACGCCTGGGTCGTCCGCGGCTACCAGCACGAACTCCGCAACGAGACGCAGATGCCCAACGTGGCCGGCTTCATCTACGACGAGGGGGGCAAACGCGGCCGGATCTGCCTGGTGGGCGAGAAGGCCGCGTGGGTCGACGGCGCGAAGAAGGTGACGGGCGAGCTGATCGACGCCGCAGCCTTCGCGCAGCTCTTCAGGCTGGACGACTGGAACGAGGTGCGGATCGTCGCCGAAGGGGATCGGATCCAGCACTTCCTCAACGGCACGCTCACGCTCGACTTCACCGATGCGGCCGATCTCGCGCTCCGCGAGGGCATCGTGGCCCTGCAGCTCCACGCGGGCGCCCCGATGTGGGTGGAGTTCAAGGACATCGCGATCCGCGATCGTGCCCCGCGGTGACGGTGCGCCGCGGGCGTCACCCACGGCGCACCGGCGGCCGTGTGGACGCAGGGAGCGACACTCACGGGACGCGGGCGGCGTCGAGCCCCGGGTCGTCGAGGTCGAGTCGCCAGAGCACCTGGTTGCAGTCCCAGCGCGGCGTCGGGTCGGGACGGTCGGCAAACAGCGACGAATACGTGCCTTCGAAGAGCAGGATGCGGCCGCCGTCGTCGTCCGCGGCGAGCGCGGTGTGGACGAACGGGTTGTAGAACGAGGCCCGATCGTGTGTGGCAACTCGCACGGCGGTTCCCCACGGCCCCAGCGGTGACGGTGCCTCGGCATACCACACCTCGCCCAGCGGCGCCGGCGCACCATGTGCCTGCACGAAGACCGTGATCCAGCGGCCGCGATGCCGATTCCAGGCGATCGCACCCGAGTGCGGCACGACCTGCGTGCCATCCGCACCCGGCAGCGAGTGCTGCGGTTCGAGGACCTCCCACGCTGCGGGATCGGCCCAGGCGGCGAACGTGGCCCGGCACCGCAGAGTCGGCAGGGGGTTGCCGAACAGGACCCACCGCACGCCGGAGTCGTCCGTCCACGCCGTGGCGTGGCCCTCCGGGAGCCGGGGAGGCCGCGGCTCGACGGGCGATCGCGTCCACACGACCCGCACGCGGTCGAATCGTTTCCGGCCGTCGTCCCAGGCACACAACCCCGCTTCGTACGCCGTGAGCTCCGACTCGATCTTCACGTAGGAGCCGACAAGCCGCTCACCGCCGCCGTCGGCCGGCAGGGTCGTCATGCCGCTCATCCACGTGGGGCCCTTGCCCGGCATCGGGCAGATGCCGCGGGGCCGGCCTGCTTCGTCGCTGAAACGGTCGAACGGCAGCCGGATCGGCGGCGCACATGAAGGCAGTGGACGCAGCCGCGTCGTCGCGCCGCTCATGTCGAAGACGCCGAGTGGATAACGGGGCACGGTGGTGTCGCCCCACGCCCAGACGAGCCGGCCGTCATGACTCGCCACCTGCACGCTGTCGCAGCCGAACACGCCGCCATCGGCGTCCGCGTCGCCCTGGGGCGACGTCAGCCCGGCCTGCACGCTCTCGGCGAAAAGACCGCCGCCGGTGAGGCGGCCGAGCCGCTTCGCGGGCAGCCGCCGACGGACGCGGATCGCGAGTTCCTCGCCGGCCACGGGCGTCAGCCGCACGCCGCGAAACCCGAATCCGTCCGCCGCCACCTCGTAGCCATGGCCGATCACGTCGAACCACGTCTCGCGGCCGAGCACTTCGGGAGCGTCGATGGCGGCCACGCCGGCGTTGTCGCTCACGAACCGCAGCCGATGCGTTGTCCGCAGTTCGACGAGCGGCACGGGCCAACCGCTGTCTTCGTCGAGCACCCGCACGGCACAGGATCCGGGCGGACCGCCTGTGGCCGCCTGCCCGCAGGCGGCGGCAGCGACGACGGCCCCAATCGTCGCGGCGACTCGCGTGGCGACCGTCATGCAGGATGGATCCGATCCGCGCTGGACGGGCGGAGGAGGCAGCGGGCGATCGCCGGCGTCCCCTGCCGCCGTCAGGGCAGCGGCGTGCAGAGGTAGTCGTGCATTGAAACCTTCGTCACGTCGTAGCCCATTGAGGCGATCTCGGCGATGGAGGATCGGATGAGTGCCGCGATCCGCGGCGGCGCCGTCTGCAGGTCGTTGCCGCCGCAGATCTCCACGAGCAGCGTCGGCCTGTCACGGCGGATCGTCTCGGCGGCGCCGCGGAGGCAGGCGAGTTCGTGGCCCTCGACGTCGATCTTCATGAAGCCCACGTTCTCGAGCCCGAGGGAGTCGATCGTCACCGCCTGGACGGCATGCTGCCCGGCGACCGGCTCGGTGCTCACCGACGCGATCGCGGCGTTGACGCTCTGGCGAAACCGCGGCATCGACACGGTTCCAGGCTGATCAGATGCGGCCCGGTTGATGCAGCGGATGGCGGAGCTTCGGCGGCAGTTGTACCGCGTGAGGGGGAACACCTCGGGATGGGCCTCGATCGCGTAGATCGTCTCGCCATGGGTGGCGAGCTTCGCCAGGGCGATCGAATGCAGGCCGAGGTTCGCGCCGGCATCGACCACGTTGCGGCCGGTGGGGAACTCGCGGGCGAAGATCTCGACGATGTCCGGTTCCCAGATCGTCTGCCCGTCGAGCAGGTGCCGGGAGATGCCGGTATCCCAGCGAAACACCCGGATCGGACCGTAATAGGCGTGCCTGACGGTGATGATCGGCCCCCAGCCGCGGGGCCGGCTGGGCGAGCGCCACCAGCGGCGAATGAGTCTGCTGAGCCGTGACATGCAGCAAGGTTCCCGAATGACCGAGGGCCGATCATTGTGTCGCGACGAAGGCGAAACAGCCTAGTCGGCCCGCGTGACGCGTGGATGGCACGGAGAATGGACCGGCGAGCGGCATTGTGCCGCCGAAGCGCCGCCACCGCGACGGCGTAGGACGTGCGGCGGCCGAGAGGCGGACGCGGGCGGAACCGCATGCCTCCCGGGCCGCGAAACCCGGCTCCAGGACGCTACGATACGCCCCATGCCGCTTGCGATTTCCTACATCAGCCGCTTCGAGGACGTGCTCGAGCCGGCCCGGGCGTTTCTGAGCCGGGACGACGATCTGTTTGCGAAGCCGCGGATCGTCGTCCCGACGGCGGGGGCGAAGGCCTGGCTGTGGAGCGAACTGGCGAGGACGCTCGGCGCGAGCCGCGGCGATGGGATCGTCGCCAACGTCGAGATCTCGTATCCGGGCACGATCCTCGGGCTCCTGCAGCCGCCGCGAGGCCGCGAGCCCGATCCGTGGGACTTCGACCGGCTCACGTTCACGGTGCTCGACGTGATCACCGGGCCCGAATCGTCTGCGCTCGGCATTCCGTTCGATGTCGCCCGGGAGCCGCTGCTCGCCGCCCGGCGGATTGCGGGGTTGTTCGACGAGTACCACATCCGCCGGTCGGGAATGATCGCCCGGTGGGAGGCGGGGTTTCCGCACCTCAGCCCGGTGGCCACCAATGCCCGGAGCAAGGATGGCGAATGGGCCGCCGACCCGCTCGCCGATGCCGATGCCTGGCAGTTTCGCACCTGGTCTGTCGTCCGCGGCCGGATCGGGGCACCGAGCCCTCCCGCTCGGATGCGGCTCGACGATTCGGCCAGCCGCATGCCCCTGCTCATCGCCGGGCTGCAATCGCTGTCGCTGTCGCAGATCACGGCCCTGCGGACGCTCGGCGCGAGCCTCGACGTGCGGGTGCTCCTGGTGCATCCCGCGCCGGCCCTGAGACAGCGCTGGGCGACGTCGACGACACTGCTGTCGCCCGACGTGCCCCCGCCGCGGACCCCGGCCGAGCTTCCCGAGGATCTCGATCCGCTCGTGGCGACCTGGCTCCAGGGCGCCCGTGAGACGCAGGTGCTGCTCGCGTCGCAGGGGTTCACGCCCGAGCATGACGCCGCCACGGCCGCCGGCACCGGCGCGGCAGCCGGCGACGAGGCGGCGCTCGTGGCCCGCATCCAGTCGTCGATCCGGACGGCCGCCGTGCCCACGCCGCAGCCCCACGATTGTGCGGCCGACCCCTCCGTCACGATTCACCGCTGCCACACGCTCGCCCGCCAGGCGGAGGTGCTTCACGATGCGCTGCTCCACGCGTTTCACGACCTGAACGACCTCCGGCCCCACGAGGTGGTGATCGTGAGCCCGTGCCTCGAGCGGCTCGCGCCGCACCTGCAGGCCGTGTTTGGCCGGGAGGTGACCGGCAGCGACGGCCGGAAAGTGACGCTGCCACTCGTGGTGGCCGATCGCGGATTGCACGAGGTGAGCGACGCCGCCCGCCTGCTCGTCGACGTCGTGCGGCTCGTCGGCTCGCGGTGCTCCGTCGAGGAGTTTCGCACCGTGGCGACGCATCCGCTCGTCCAGAAGCACTTCGGCGTCGACGACGACATGATCCGCTGCTGGGACAGGCTCGTCGAACGGACGAGGATCCACTGGGGCTTCGACGCCCCCCACCGGGCCCGCGAGCACTTCCCCGCCGTGGCCACGGAGCCGCACACCTGGCGGGCGGGCCTCGAGCGGATGCTCCTGGGCGCGGTGCTTCCCGCGGGGGACGGTGGCGGAGTCTCCGCGACGACGGGCGGCGGTGGCCCGGATGCCGCCTTCTCCGCCACGATCCCGCTCGACGACGTGCCGCTCGGCTCGCTGCCGGCGATCGAGACGCTCGCCCGGATTTTCGAGGTCATCCGCGGCCTCGACGACGCCTCCCAGGGCGAGACGACCGAGCGACCCACGGCCGCGTGGTGCGAGGCCGTGGAGGAGACGCTCCTCGGCCTGTGCGGTGCCGACGCCGGCGACCTGGCCGAGCCGCTGCGGGCCGTGCGCCGGCTCCGCGAGTCGGCATCGGGCACGCCGGTGCCCTTCAGCGACGTCCGCACGCTGCTCGAAGAACTGCTCACGTCGGTCGTCGGTCGCCAGCCGCTGCGCACTGGCGCGATCACGGCGACGTCGATGGTTCCCCTGCGCGACGTGCCCTTCCGGGTGGTGTGCATCGCGGGCTACGACGACCGCGCGGTGACGATCTCCGAATCGCAGGGCGACGATCTGGTGTCGCGGCAGTCGCTCGCCGGCGACGGCGACCCGCGGATCGACACCCGCCGGGCGCTTCTCGACTGCGTGCTCGCGGCCCGTGAGCGGCTGATCGTCACCTGCACGGGCATGGACATCCGCACCAACAAGCTGGTGCCGCTCGTCACCCCACTGGCCGAACTGGTCGACTTCACGATCCGTCATGGTGTGCGGCCGGCCGCGGGCGAGGAGCCGAGCGGCATCGAGATCCGGCATCCTCGGCACGCCGTCGGCCACCGCAACTTCCTGCCCGACGGCGTCCTCCCGGGTCGGATCTGGAGCCACGACGCCGCCGCGTGCACGGTGTCGCAGGGGCTCGGCGGCGACGCCCCGCCGCGGGCCACACGGGCCGGCACTCCGCCGGAGATGCCCGTCATCGAACTCTCGCTGCTGGAGGACATGGTCCGCGATCCGCTCAAGCTCTACCTGAGGAAGTCGCTGGGGATCGACACCTGGCGCGACGACGAGGCGTTTCCGGCGGCCACGTTCCCGCTCACCCTGTCGAAATGGGACGCGGAAGCACTCGCCAGAGACCTGCTCGATCGGCTCCTCGCCACCGCGAACCACGACGACGGCGCATGCATCCGCCGCTGGACGGCGGCTGTGCGCTCCACGGGCCGGGTGCCCTTCGGCAGCTTCGGCGACGCGGCGATCGAGGTGGCGCAGAAGCTGGCCACGCGGCTCAAAGCCGAGGCGGCCGGTGAGGAGCCGCCGATTCCGTTGCGGGGCCTGGAGAGCCTGACGATCACCATCCCCCTGCCGAATCGGCTGCTCACCGGCACGATTCCCATCTACCATCGGGGCACGAGGCAGCTCGTCGACGTGCGGGTGTCGGAAGGCGATCGAACGGCGCCGGGCATGCCGCTCCACGTGGCGGCCCTGCGGCTCCTGGTCGCGCAGGCCGCGGCCACTGCCGACCGCCCCGCTCCCGTGCAGGCGGTGGTGGTCGCGAGGCACAAGGATTGGAGGGTCGACGGCGATCACAAGGCGATGATCGCCCGCACGGTCACCCTCCACGACCGGCTGGCGGGCCGCGACGCCGCCCTGGCACGGCTCGCCGAGATCTGCGACCTGCTGCCGCAGGCGCTCGCCGCGCCCTGCGGCCGCTTCAAGAACGCCGCCGCCACCACGGTGAAGGACCCCGAGAAAGGTCGTGTGGCCTTCGAACGGTGCGTCGGGGAACAGGGGTTTGCCAGGTCCCGTGAGGCAGTCGTCTACGGGTCGAGCCCGAAGTTTCCCGACGTGTTCGGGACGGGGTCGCCCGAACTCGTCTTCCACACGGCCTTCGAGCGGCTCTTCAACCTTTCCCGGACCTACGAGCTGTCATGAGCAGTGATCGCGTCATCTCGTCGGACGGGAGCGGGCAGCGCCCCTTCCGGTACACCGAGCACCCGCTGCCGGTCGGCACCGTCGTCGATGCGAGTGCCGGCACCGGCAAGACCTACGCCGTCGCGTCGTACGTCACGCTGGCCCTCGCCAAGGACGATTCGCTGTCGATCGGCAAGGTCCTCGTCACGACCTTCACCCGCAACGCGGCGGCGGAGCTTCGCGACCGGGTCCGGCGGCGGATCGTGGCGACGGCCGCCATGCTGCGGAACGCCGCCGTCGAGCCCGCCGACGAGCTCGACCTATACCTGCGCGAGGGCAAGGCCGGCGATCCGGCGGCGGTGGCCGCGCGGCTGGAGCGGGCGGCGGCCGAGTTTGACACGGCCACGATCGCCACGATCCACGCTGTCAGCGCGCGGGTGCTCGCCTGCGCGGGCCGGCAGGTGCAGAACGAGAACCGCGAGGACGTCCGCGACCGGATCATCGCCGAGGTGGTCAACGACGAGCTCGTCCGCGAGTCGGCGGCGGGCCGCACGTGGTCCGAGGATCGGATCGTGAAGCTCGTCGACAAGGCGGCGAGCGATCCGTTCATGGGGCAGTGGATCGAGCCCGCCGAGGCCGGCGACCGCAGGACGCCGCTCGAGCAGGTCGGGGGGATCGTCAGCCGCTGCGTCGGGCGGGTTCACCAGGCGATGGCGGCGCAGCCGAGCTACGACGATCTGCTCCGGCTGGCCTGGGAGGCGGTCGACGGCACGGGGGGCGCGGCCGTCGTCGCGCAGCTGCGGGAGCGGTTTCAGCTCGCGATCGTGGACGAGGCCCAGGACACCGACCCCCTGCAGTGGAAGCTCTTCCGGCGGCTCTTTCCCGGCGACGACGGGCGGCGGCTGATCACCGTCGGCGACCCGAAGCAGGCGATCTATGGATTCCGCGGCGCCGACGTCAACGCCTACGTCGCGTTCACCGGCTCGGCGGAGCGTCGCACCCTGCCGGTGAATCGCAGGTCCGACCGCCCGATCGTCGAGACCCTCAACAGCGTCATGGCCGACGCCGCGTTCCTCGCCGCTGCGGATGATCCCACCCGGCCGCTCGTTCGCTACGAGCGGGTGGACCCCGTTGATCCGCGGGGCGTGTCCCGGATCGTGGGCCCCGATCCCGTCGAGTTTCTGTTCCTCGGCGAGGCCACGAATCAAAACGCCCTCGCGGAGCCCGTGGTCCGCAGGATCGTGGCACTGCTCGATCCGGAGGCGACGCGGCTGCGGCATGGAGACGCGACGCGGCCGGTGAATCCGGGCGACATCTGCGTGATCGTGCGGACGAAGGGCGTGGGCAATCACGTGGCGAAACTCCTCGCGCGGCTCCGCATCCGGGCCGTCACGGCCGGCACCATGAGCGTGATGAGGGGGGAGATGGCCGGCGCCATCCTCGACCTGCTCGAGGCCATGGACCGCCCATCGCGGCTCGGCTGCATCCGGCGGGCGGCGGTGACGCGGTTCTTCGGCAGGCATTCGCTCCGCGACGCCGGCTCGCTCTCGGAAGAGGCGATCCGCCCGGTGCAGGAGGCGATCGCCGCCCTGGCGACGATCGTGCGGCGGCAGGGCATCGCCGCATGCGGGGCTGCGATCACGGCCGACGCGGAGCGGATGCGGTGCCTGACGGCCGGCACCGAAGGCCAGCGGCACCTGGCCGATTTCACCCACATCATCGAACTGCTGCACGAGCACGGCCCCGGCGGCGGCTGCCGGCCGGACGAGCTGCTCTCCGCGTTCGCCCGGCTCGAGAGGCTCGACGACGAGCACGACATGGTCGTGCGGCGGGTCGAGAGCGACGACGACGCGGTCAAGATCATGACGGTCCACTCGGCCAAGGGGCTCGAGTTTCCGTGCGTGATCGTGGCCGACCTCTGGAAAGCCGAGCGGAGTCAGCAGCAGAAGAACGATGTGATCGTCTTTCACGATGCCGGGGGCCGCCGCGTCATCGACCTGGCGTATGCGCTCGGACGCGAATCGCCGACGGCGGCGGCCGCCGCGGCCCGGCTGTACCGCGAGGAGCAGAAGCGGCTGCTCTACGTCGCCGTCACCCGGGCACAGCATTTTTTGTGCGTGCTGACGGCGACCGGCCGGCAGAAGACGCCCTCCACCTCCAGGCAGAAGTCGCCACCGGCCGACGAGCCGGCGGCGGAGCCCGAGGAGGCGTCCATCCTTCCGGAGGTGCTCTGCCTGGACGGCGTCGTGAAGCCCCGCCCCGTCGCCGAACTGCCTTCGCTCCCCGCCCGCTGGCGCGGTGCCGATGATCAGGCTCCGGCGCCGCCGACGGACGTGGCGCCGCTGCCCCCCGGCGGCGTCCGTCAGACCTATGAGCGGACGTCGTTCAGCGGGATCATGGCCCGACGAGTGAAGCGGGCCGCCGAGTTCGTCGACACCGCCGGCGGGCATGACGAGGAGTCGGACGTGGCGACGCTCACCACCGCCGACGCCGCCGGTGACTTTCCCGAGGCGGAGCGTCCTGCCGCCGCGGGCCCTGAAGCCGGATCTCCAGCGACCTTCGTTCTGCCCGAACTTCCGGCCGGCACCGCGTTTGGCAGCGTCGTGCACGAGATCTTCGAGCGGATCGACCCGACACACCAGCTCGAGGCGGAGGTGAAGGCGGTCGTCGAGGCCACCGCCACGTCGGCGATGTTCGCGGGGCGTCATGCGACGCTCGTCGAGATGATTGTTCGGGCGATGCAGACGCCGTTTGGCAGCCCGTTGGGCGACCTGCGGTTCGCCGGTTTCGCGGCGGAGGATCGGCTCGCGGAAATGGACTTCGAGATGGCGCTCGCGGACATGGCCGCCGAGGTGCAGGCCGGCGACGTGGGGCGCGTCTTCGAGCAGGTGCTGCCGGAGACCGATCCCTTTCGGCGGTGCGGCTACACGGCCGAACTGAGCGGACCGACGTTTTCGATCCCGCTCGCCGGCCTCATCAACGGCTCGATCGATGCGGTGCTGCGGATCCGCGGCGGGGCCGGTGGCCGCCCGAGGCTCGTGATCGCCGACTACAAGACCAACAAGCTCCACCGGGCGGACGCGGCGCGGCCTGAGGAGGCCTACGCCCCCGACCTGCTCGTCGGGGCGATGACGGACCATCACTATCCCCTGCAGGCGGCGGTCTACGGCACCGCGGTGTACCGGATGCTCCGCTGGAAGCTGCGAGATCCCGACCCCGCCGACTGCATCGCCGGCATCGTGTATGCGTTCGTGCGGGGCACCCGTGGCGGCGACGCGCCGGCCGATGCGGCAGGGCGGCGACACGGGATGTTCGTCTGGCAGCCGCCGGCGGTGCTCTGGCCGCGGCTGAGCAGCCTCTTTGCCGGAGATCGCCCATGACCATCGCGACACCCCTGCCGCTGCCGCCTCTGAGCCTCGACGCCTACGTCGCTGCGGGCGTTCTCGCGCCGGTCGACGTGACGGCCGCCCGGATGCTCGTGGACATCGTCCGCCGGTCGGGCGAGACGATCGAGCCGTCCTTGATCGCCTGGATCGGCCTCTGCCTCGCGCTGCGCGCTCCGCGCGACGGCCACACCTGCGTGCACCTCGGGGAGATCGCGGCGTGGTCGGGTGGCGTGGATGCCGCCACGAATCCGCCGTGCTGGCCCGGGGAGCCGCAGCCGTGGATCGACGCCCTGCAGGCGATCCCGGCGGTCGTGGGCAAGCCGGGAGACCGCACGCCCTTCATTCTCGATGCCGCCGATTCAGCCGGCGGCCGCGATGCCCGGCTCTATCTCGGGCAGGCGTTCTCCGAGGAGCAGGCGATCGCGACGGCGCTCCTCCGCGACGGCTCCAAGCACGTCAGCATCCTGCTCGGCGGCCCGGGGTCTGGGAAGACCTACACGCTCGCCAAGGATCTCATCGACCGTTTCGAGCGTTCGGCCACGCCGCCGCGGATCGCGCTGGCCGCGCCGACGGGCAAGGCGGCGGCCCGCATGACGAAGGCGCTCGAGGATCGCTGCATCAAGGCGCAGGCATCGGCCGACGTCCTGAAGGCGGTGCGATCCGCCCCGGCGTCGACGATCCACCGGCTGCTGAAATACAACCCCGACCGGTCGCCGCAGTTCGCCTACGGCCCCGCCAATCCGCTCGACTACGACCTCGTGGTTGTGGACGAGGTGTCGATGGTGGCGAGTTCGCTGCTCCACGCGTTGCTCGCGGCGCTCGGCCCGAACACGGCGATCCGACTCGTGGGCGATCCCGACCAGCTGGCCAGCGTGGAGGCTGGATCGGTGCTCGGCGACATCGCGGAGGCCTGCCGCAAGCACGGCTCGCCGCTCGCAGCCCAGCTCCACGAGCTCGACGGGCAGCATCGGTATGCCGCCGACTCGGCCATCGCGCGGCTGGCCGCGGCGATTCGCGCGGGCGATGCGGCGGCTGCGGTCGCCGCGCTCGCCGCCGGCACGGACGACGTGACGTGGATCACGCCCGGCGACGCGGTGCGGCTCGCCGACATGGCGGAGCGTGCCCGCGAGCATGCCCGGCGCCTGCGTCAGCTGGCCCGCGACGCCTCGGGGACGGCGGACGAGCGGGCGAAGCGGGTGCTCGAGGCGCAGGCGGAGCTCCAGGTGCTCTGTGCCAGGCGCACGGGCTCCACGGGCGTGTCGGGTTGGAACCAGCGGATCGAGAAGGGTCTCGGCCTCGGCCCCGCACCGGGCTGGTATTCGGGCCGACCGATCATGGTGCGCGAGAACAATCCCGATCTCGGGCTCTTCAACGGCGACGTGGGCGTGATCGTGCCCGCCGACGAACCCGGCGGGTCGTCACCGGGCCGGCGGCGGAAGGAAGCCGTGTTCGCGCTCGGCGACGACGTGATCCGGGTGCCGGTGACGCGGCTCGAGGACGTGGCCACGGTGCATGCGTTGACGATCCACAAGAGCCAAGGCTCGGAGTATGGTCACGCCATCGTGGTGCTGCCGGAGGGCAGGAGCCGCCTGCTGACGCGTGAACTGCTCTACACGGGGATCACCCGCGCCGTGAAGCAGGTGACGGTGATCGGCTCGGAGGACGTGATCCGCCGGGCCATCGAGACCCCGATCCGTCGCGCCACCGGCCTGGCCCTCAGGCTGCGGGGCGGCTGAACCCGACCGTCTCTTCGATGGTCATGCAGGGTCTGCGCGGCTGCGCCGCCGCCGGATCGCGAAGCCGCCAGCCAGACCGGCGAGGGCCATGGCGTAGGTGGAGGGCTCAGGGACGATGCTGACATAGCCCGTCGCCGGGTTGAACGTTGCCGACTGCCCGGCGGCGAGGCCGGTCGCATTCACCGCCGAAAAGTTACCCGAGCGGCCGCCGGTGTTGGCGAAGATCTGCAGCACGTCCGTGTCGTCGGCATAGGTGCCGCCGCTAAAGTTGAGATTGAGCACGCCGCCAAAGATCACGCTGCCGCCGCCGTTCACGAGGTCGAATGTGCCGGGCGTGTAGAGCGGGCTCGTTATCTCGAACACGCCGGTGCCCGAGTTCGAGAGGTCGAGCGACAGGCCGGTGCCGACGCTGATCGTGCCGGTGCTGTTGCCCGGCGCGAGCGAGCCGAGCACGGCGAGCGTCTTGCCGCCACCCGAGAGCGCGCCCACGCCGGAAAGGCTGGCGGTCGATGGCAGCGAGTAGGTGTCTGCCGTCAGGGCAGCGAGATCGAATGCGCCAGGGCTGGTGGTCGTGCCAAGGTTCAGGCCGCCCGTGCCGATCGAGCCGGTACCGGAGAGGGCCACCGTGCCGGCTGAGACCGTCGTCGCTCCTGTGAAGGTGTTGGAGGCAGTGAGCGTGAGCGTGCCGGCGCCGGTCTTCGTGAGGTTGCCCGCGCCGTCGATCGAGCCCGACAGCGTGACCTCGTTGGCCTGGGTGTCGACCGCGGCCGTCACGGCGGATGACGCCCCGGTGGAAATCGTGTTCGCAAGCGTGCCCGAGACGGTGGCTCGCAGCGTCGCGTTCGCCGAGAACGCGACCGTGCCGGTGCCCAGGGCGGTCGTGCTGCCGAAGCCGAGCGTGCCGCCGCTGATGGTCGTGCCGCCGGTGTAGCCGCTGCTGCCTGTCACGATCCAGGTGCCCCCGTCGGCCTTGGCCATGGCGGCCGGGCCTTCCGAGAAGTTGTTGAGCCTGCCACGCCAGAAGTTGTCGCCGGTGTTGGTGCCGCCGAGCCGCAGCGTGGCCCCCGCCGGGGTCAAACCGACACTGGCCACGATAGAGGAGCTCGAGAAGTTGATCGTCCCTGCACCGCTCGATTCGAGCCGCGCGACCGAGTTGCGGATCTCGAGCGGGCGATTGGACGTCCTGTTCGTCGTCCCGACATACCGCAGCGTCCCGCCCGTGAACGTGATGGTATTGCTCGAGGGGATGCTGGCCATCTCGAGAACACCGCTGGACAATGAGATCGTGCCGGTGAAGTCGTTCGCCGTGTTGGTCAGACGGAGCACGCCCGCACCCGTCTTGGTGATCGAGCCCGGTCCGGTGACTTGCGACGCGATCGTGCCCGTCACGCCAGTGGCGGTGTTCAAACCGCTGCCGCCGCGCATCGCAAACGCGCCGCCGGTGACCGTGTAGCCGGTGGTGTTGAACGTCATCCCGCTCGTTGTCGCGGTCATCGTGAGCGTGACGGTGCCCTTTGTGCCCTCGAAGGTCGCGGCATCGGGGGCGGTGTTGCTCCACGTCGAGTTATTATAAGGTCCGCCGGTCGCCGTTCCCCAGTTCGCGTTGGTCAGGTTCCAGGTGCCATCGCCTGTCCAGAACCTGTTGGCCGCATCCACGCGACCGCAGGCCAGCTGGG
>JBJTQP010000049.1:0-6826 GCA_046075685.1 Planctomycetaceae bacterium
GGTCGAACTTCTCGTCGGGATTGTCCCACTTCTTGGCCACCACCTTCCGTTCGACCGGATTGGGCAGATACCGCACGACGGCGTCCAACAGGGGCTGCACGCCCTTGTTCTTGTAGGCGGAGCCGCAGAACACCGGCGTGATGCTCTGGTTGTGCACGGCCTCCTTGGTGACGGCGTGAATCTCGTCCTCGGTGGGCTCCTCCTCGGAGAGGAGCTTCTCCATCAGCGAGTCGGAGTACATGGCGAGGTCTTCGAGCATCTTGTGCCGGGCCGCCTTGGCGTTCTCGACATAGTCGGCCGGGATCGCCTCCTCGCGGACGTGCTCGCCGTTGTCGCCGTCGAAGTAGATCGCCTTCATCCGCACCAGGTCGATCACGCCCTGGAGCTTGTCTTCCTTGCCGATCGGGATCTGGTAGGGGATCGCGTGGCAGCCGAGCTTGTCCTTGAGCTGGCCCACGACCCGCTCGAAGTTGGCGCCGGTGCGGTCCATCTTGTTGACGAATGCCAGCCGCGGCACCTTGTACCGCTTCATCTGCCGGTCGACCGTCATCGACTGGCTCTGCACGCCGCCCACGGAACAGAGCACGAGGATCGCGCCGTCGAGCACGCGGAGGCTGCGCTCCACCTCGACGGTGAAATCGACGTGACCCGGCGTGTCGATGAGGTTGATGGCGCAATCGCCCCACGTCACGCTGGTGGCGGCCGACGTGATCGTGATCCCGCGCTCCCGCTCGAGATCCATGTAGTCCATGGTAGCGCCGTCGCCGCCGCCCTTCACTTCCTGGATGCGGTGGATGCGGCCGGCGTAATAGAGGATCCGCTCGGAGAGGGTGGTTTTGCCGGAGTCGATGTGGGCCGAAATGCCCATGTTGCGGAGCTTGGTCAGGTCCATGGATACACGTTCTTCGGGGAAAATCGGTCGGGAACAGGGCCGCCCTGGGGCAGGGGTGGGAATCCGGGCGGGCGGCCCTTGGAAACGCAAGGTCCGGAATATACTCGCCGCTGGAAAAACGGGACAGACGGCGGTTTTTCGGCCGCGTTTCCCGATTCGGGATCACCCCAGCAGCCGGACGCATGACATGACCGCTAACGCTCCCACCTCCCAGACGACCCCCATCAAAGCAAAGCCGCCGCTGGTCGATTACGGCCCTTCCGACCCGTGGGCCGCCTGCCTCATCCCCATGGTGGTCTTTCTGGGCATGGGCCTGATCGAGCCCGCCAAGGAGCCCAAGGGGCTGGCCATGGCGCTGGGGATCACCTACGACCTCTACCCCGTGCTCTACGCCATCCGGGTGGCCGTCACGCTGTTGTTGGTCTGGCGGGCCTGGCCGTCGATTCGCTCCTGGCTTGGCCGGCCGACGTGGTGGCCGCCGATCTTTGGCGCCCTGCTGGTGGCGCCGTGGGTCTGGCTCTCCGTGATGCAGCGCGACGGCAAGTGGCTCTCGGGCGACACCGGCCGCGTGGGCTTCGATCCGGTGGAGTTTTTCGGCGGCGACACCAACTCGCTCTGGGCCTACCTCATCCTCCGCGGCATCGGCCTGGTGATCGTGGTGCCGATCGTGGAGGAGCTCTTCCTCCGGGGCTTTCTGCTGCGGTTCGTGATCCGCGAAAACTTCTGGAACGTGCCCTTCGGCGCAGTGACTCCGGCCGTGCTCGCCACCTGCGCACTCTACGCCATCGGCAGCCATCCGGCCGAGGCGGTGGCGGCCATCCTGTGGTTCTTCGCGGTAACGTGGGTGTGCTGGCAGACGAAAAGACCGATCGACGCGATCACGCTGCACGCCGCGACGAACCTCGCTCTGGGCGCCTACGTGCTCAAAACCGGCGACTGGTGGCTGCTGTAGCCACCGGCTCGCGCTGCTTCCCGTAGCCGCAGGCTTGTAGCCTGCGGAATGCGGGCTGCCAGCGCAGGCCGCACTCCCGCACCCCCTCTCGGTTTCGGCCTCCCGGTGCTGGCATACTTCTCCCCATGCCCCTCCGCGGACGCATCGCCCCCACGCCCACCGGCCTGCTCCACGCCGGCCATGCCCGCACCTTCACCCTCGCGGCCGAGCGGGCCCGCGGCGCCGGGCTCGTGATGCGGATCGAGGATCTCGACGGCCCGAGATGCCGACCCGAATACACAGCCGCCGCCCTCGACGACCTCCGCTGGCTCGGTCTCGACTGGACCGAGGGCCCCGACGTGGGCGGCGGCCACGCCCCCTACGTGCAGAGCGAACGCGCGGCCTGGTTTCTCGATGTCTGGCGCCGTCTCGAGGCCGCCGGCGCCGTCTACCCCAGCCCCCATTCGCGGCGCGACGTCGAGGAGGCGGCCACTGCCCCGCACGCCTCGGGGCCGGAGTCGCGGGAGGCCCACGACGAGACGCCGGATCGCGTGTTTCCGCCCGCCCTCCGGCCGACACGCTGGAACCGGGCCGCCGACCCCGGCGGCGTGCCCTGGCGGTTTCGCGTGCCCGACGGCCGCACGATCTGGTTTGACGACGCGCTCGCAGGCCGTGTGGGCCGCACGGCGGGCGTCGATTTCGGCGACTTCGTGATCTGGCGGCGCGACGACCTCGCCGCCTACGAACTCGCGGTGGTGGCCGACGATCACGCCATGGGGATCGTGGAAGTGGTGCGGGGGGCCGACCTGCTCACCAGCACCGCCCGGCAGATCCTGATCTACGAGGCTCTCGGCTGGACGCCGCCGGCATGGTGCCACGCCCCGCTCGTGTGCGATGCCGCCGGCCGGAGACTGGCGAAGCGCAGCGGCGGCCTGGCGATCCGCGACCTGCGGGCCGCCGGCTGGACGCCGCGCGACGTGTTGACGCGATCGCTCGGCGGCGCGAGTTGAATCCGCGGCAGCCGCCCGCCCCCGTAGGTGCGGGCTTGCAGCCTGCATCCGATACAGCCGCGACGCGGATTCCGCAGGCTACAAGCCCGCGGCTACTGGAAAACAGCAGACCCGATTCCGCAGGCTACAAGCCCGCGGCTACGGGAAAACAGCAGACCCCATTCCGCAGGCTACAAGCCCGCGGCTACGAGAAAGCAACGGCCAACGGGACTGCGGCGACGGGAAAGCAGCGAGCTGCACGCATGCGGCTGCGATGGTGGTCACTTGGTAGTGATGTCGATGTCGAACACGTTGGCTCCGCGTTTGACCTCGTACTCCAGCGTCGACTCCGTGCTGTAACGGGCCGGCAGCGACCGCCCCGAATCGCCGCCCGTGACGCTCACCCGGTTCCTGCCGATCATCGCCCCGACCTTGCTGCCGGGGCGGATCACCCGATAGCGACCCTCGGCGTTGGTGGCCCCCACGCCGCGAACGGCGTCGGACCCCTCCGGCTGAAACGTCACGAACGCCCCCTGCAGGGGCTTGCCATCGACCATCACCGTGCCGGTGACCTCGGCGAATCCCCTGCCCCAGCAGCCTGCAGCGGCAAGGAGCACCACGGCCGTGAGGCCAAGCCACGCCCGCGACATGACGGACGGAAACAACCCCGGCCGGCTCATCGGGAATCGCTCGTCAGGGTGCCTTCGTTGCGATGGGCCATGCCGAGCACGGTGGTGGCGTCGGCATTCTCGTCCACCCACCGCACCGAACCGTCCACGAGCATCATGTTGATCCCGCCCGGGTGCAGGCTCGAAAAAATCTTGCCGTTGTTGTCGATGTCGGAGGCGGTCGGCGGGGAGTTGGCCATGAGCCAGTTGAAGTTCATCGAGAAGCCGGTGGAGTTGACCCGGCCGAGGATCCGGGCGGTCTGGTTGGCGGAGTAGCCGGAGGCGTCACCCGCCCCCACCCAGACGGCGGCGTAGTTCACCTTGCTCCGCTCGCCGATGCACCAGGTCTTCGACGTGCCGTCCGACACGTCCTTGATGCGGATGCCGAGCGGGCCGCTGCCGGGGCCGGAGTTCGGGATGCTGGCCGTGCCCTTGGCCGACTTGTCGGCCACGCCGAAGATCATGCCGCCCGGGTCGTGGGAGTAGCGCGGCCCGTAGTTGGGAACGAGGGTTGGATCGTCGCTGTTTCGGTTGGCCCAGCCCATCTCCCCGCAACTGCCCACGTAGTTGGAGGTGCCCACGTCGAAGGCGCCGCCCCCGAACCGGACGAGGGTGTTTGGATTGGGCGCGTCGTCAGACGGGCAGCGGTGCGTGGGGATGGCCGCCTGCAACGCCGCCTTGTCGGCCGTCGACGCCGAGGCCACGAACACCGCCGAGAGCCGGCGATTGGCCGGGTCGAGCTGCGAGTACAACGCCGACTGCTCCATGTAGGGGAGCAGGAACGTACCCCAACCCCACACGGGGCCGCTCGTCCAGAAGTGGGAAAAGCCGGCCGGGAACGCCTTGCGGGCGTCGTGGTGGAGGTGCATCGCCGTGCCGATCTGCTTGAGATTGTTGCTGCACGCAGACCGGCGGGCGGCTTCGCGGGCCGTCTGCACGGCGGGCAGCAAGAGGCCGATCAGCGTGGCGATGATCGCGATCACCACGAGGAGTTCGACGAGGGTGAAGGCTCTGCGGGAGCAAGGCATGGCGTGAGGGCTTCCCCGGAAGCGCGCCGTCATTCCGCCTGCCGATCGGCACGGCGGCGGGCGAGGAGCAGGGTGCCCAGGCCGAACGCCGTCAGTCCGCTGACCACGACGGTCGGCTCCGGAATGATCGAAAGCGTGCCCGTCGACTCGGTGAAGGAGAGCGTCTGGCCGTTGCCAGCCGCGGCCGTCCAGACCCCGCCCGCATTGGTGAACGAGAGCGACCCGTACGACCCTGTGGCCGTCACGCTCGCCAGGGAACTCGACGGCGTGCCCGTGAAGCCAAACAGGCCGAAGGTGGAGTAGTCGCCGAAGAGATTGTTGAACGACAGGGCGAGCGTGCCCCCGTACGTGAGGGCGGATGCCTGGGTGACGTCGACGGCGTCGTACGCGGTGCCCCGCGACGTGCCGCCGATGGTGAGCAGGGTGCTGGCCGAACTGGCGAGGCTCAGCGATCCCAGCGTGAGCACCCCTGTGCCCGAACCGGCGGGGCTGAGCGTGCCCGCCAGCGACACGGGCCCGGAGATCGTGCCCGACCCGGCCAGCGTGCCGGCTGCAGCGACCGTCACCGCCGACGTGTTGGGCAGAAGCGTGTTGACCAGCAGCGAGCCGTTGATCACCGAGGTGGCCCCTGAATAGGGTGCCGACCCCGTGAGCACGACGGCGCCCGGCCCGTCGACCACGAAGCCGCCGGCCCCCGAGAGAATGGTGTTGGCGCCCACCGTGATCGACCTGCCGGCCCCGGGCGCGAAGGTCTTCGTGCCCACCCCCGTCAGGGCGAGCGTCAACGAGCCGCCGAGCCCGCTCGTGCCCGCGATCTGGAGATCGGTCACCGCGTCGTAGGTGGTGATCGTGCCGCCCGTCCAGGCGATCTGCCGATTGGACGCGGAGTCGAAGGTGCCGCTGCCCACGACGATCGACGCGGCCGCCAGCGTGCCGCCCGAGAGGTTGTAGGTGCTCGTGAAGGTGGGCAGGTTGGAGCCGAGCGTGGCGCCGTTCGACCCGAACACCACCGTGGACGCCTTCACGAGTCCGCCGCTCTGATTGACCACGCTCGTGATCACCGGCGTACCCGCCGACCCCGTGGGCACCAGCACGGCACCGAGGCCGAGGGTGGTCGCGTTGACAGTGCCCGAGGCCATCGTGAACGTGCCCGTCTGGGCATTCGAGGCGTTGGCGTAGTACCGCCCGACGACGAAGCTGTCGACCATCGCGTCGATGGATCCAGCCGACACGTCGAGCACGCCGTTGCCAAAGTTGTCGCCGCCGGACTTGAAGCCCACGTACACGTTGTCGACCCGGCTGCTGCCTCCCGCCGTGCCGCGGAGCAGGAGGCTGCCCCCCGTGACACCCGCCAGGTACGACATCGTGCCGTTGCCTCGGTAGGCGCCGATCGTGAGGGTGCCGGTGTTGTAGGTGTTGGTCTGACCAAGCCCCACCGTCGACTGGCTCACAGCAGTACCGTCCGTCGAGTTGCCGATCCGGATGTGCGCGGCGGTGATCGTGGTGGTGGTGGCGGAGTTCATCAGCGTCGCAAATGTGCCGCCGCCCACGACGGTCGCCGCGGCCTGCAGCGTGCCCGACGTGTTCACTGCAAACGTGCCCGAGACATTGGCATAGGAGAACGACGAGAGCCCCTTCATATCCAGGGTGGTGGTGCCCGTCACCGCACCAGCGCTGCCGGAGTTCAGCGTGAAACTGCCGCCGGTGACGGCGAGGGATCCGTTGCGGAACGTGTTCGTGGCCTGATTTGAGCCGCCGATCGTCATCGTGAGCGACGACACCGACTGCGACTGCCCGCCGAGATCGACGACCGTGGAGAGCTGATTCGCCGCCGCACCAGCCGTATTGAGCGTCAGGGCACCCGACGACAGCGGGCTCGACGCCCCGAGCGTGACGGTCGCGCTGCGGATGATCGTGCTGCCGGCATACGTATTGGCGCCGTTGAGGCTGATCGAGCCGGTTACGAGCGTGAGATTACCGGCTCCGGTGATCGGGCCATTCACGACCGTGGCCATACCGCTCGCCCCGTTCTGGAGCGTCCACGTCACACCGCTGTTGATCGTGATGGTGCGCGTGGATGCCAGCGCGATCGTGCCCGCCTGGGAGCCGTTGAGCATCTGCAGGGCAGAGTTGGCCGACACCAGGATCGGGTTGTTGACGTTGCCGAGACTGCCGTCCTGGTTGATCTGAACCGTGCCGCCGCCAAGGTTGGTGGTGCCCGTGTACGTGAGATTGTCGGTGTTGTAGCGGAAGACGAGCACGCCGCTGCCGGTCTTGGTGTAGCCCTGCGTGCCGGCGAGATCGGTGTACCAGTAGAG
>JBJTQP010000050.1:0-5936 GCA_046075685.1 Planctomycetaceae bacterium
TGCAGGCTGCACGCCCGCACCGACGGGGGCCGGATTGCGGGGCCGCGATGCCTACGCCGGCCCGCGCGGCGAACCGCTGAAGAATGCCCCCGTGAGCCGGGAGAGCAGCCAGAGCGTGCCCAGCGGCAGGATGATCGTGGAGATCGTGAAGTAGATCGCCAGGTTCACGATCGACTCGCCGACCGCCGCGAGCCGGTCGTAGATCTTCGTGGCGCGGTCGCCGATCGCGTCGACCGGGTTGTACCGCTCCCACCAGGCCCGGTCGGCGTCGGCCGCCTCCACCCGCTCGATCGACTCGGTGGTCGCCGCGACGGCCGCCGCCGCCTGCTGGTAGCCCGGCTCGAGAAACCGGTCGGCCACGAGGGAGTCGATCCAGCCCGCTGCCGGCAACGCCAGCCGGGCGAAGAGGGCCAAGCCGAAGAGCCGTCGGCTCCACGCGACCAGCGACGAGCGGCCCGCCGGGCCGCAGAGCGTGGCGGCCGCGAGGGCGACGAGCGCCGGCACGAAGAGCCAGAAGCCGAGCGTGGCGGCGATCTGCATGCCGAGTCGCTGCACGCCGAGGGCGGTGGTGCTCGTGAGCAGCAGCGCCCCGTACTGCTCCACGAGGTCGTTGACCGGGTCGAGCGCCTGGCCGATCCCGAGGCTGCCGCCGGGGCCGAACGAAAAACTCACCTCGGAACTCTGGGCGAGTGAGATCGCACTGTCGAGGCCGCGGGTGGCGGCGAGCGCCGCCAGCGTGCGGGCGAACGAGGCCTCCATCCACGCCGCGCCCTTGCGGTCGGTGAAGGGCGCGACGGCGAGCACCACGACGGCGGCGACCACCAGTTGGATCGCCGCCCGGGCCACCGGTTCGCGAAACCGTGGCGGCAGCGCCGGAAGCCACTCGCCCCTGGCGAGGGCGGCGAAGCGGTCGTCGATGCCGGCGGGTTTCGGCGAGTCGGTCGGCATGGCGGCGGACGCGGAGCGGCGACGGGGGTTCACCGAAAGAATACGCCGTTGTAATGGTTCGCCCGGAGGGCTGGCTTCCCGGTCGGCATTTTTTATGATCCCGGGTGGCGACGACGCCAGGTTCAGGATGACACGTCCCGGTCCGCAACGAGCAGCCCCGGTTCATGACGACGGGGCCCAGTGCAGGAACCTTCCGATGATCAGCGAGTGGAGAGCCGCTGCGTGCTGGGCCGTCGGGCTGGCCGCGGCGATCGGGGGCATGGGGCGAGCGGCCGCCGACGGTGTGGAGCCGCCCGAGGTGCGGCGCGAGTTTCGCGGTGCCTGGATCGCGACGGTGGCCAACATCGACTGGCCGTCGCGGCCGGGCTTGCCCGCCGGGCGACAGCGGGAGGAACTCGCGACCCTCCTCGACCGGGCCGCCGCCACGGGGCTCAATGCCGTGATCCTGCAGGTGCGGCCGTGTGCCGACGCCCTCTACGACTCGCCGCTTGAACCGTGGTCGACATATCTCAGCGGCACCATGGGCCGGCCTCCTGATCCGCCCTACGATCCACTTGCCTTTGCCATCGCCGAGGCGCATGCCCGCGGCCTCGAGCTCCACTGCTGGTTCAATCCCTATCGCGTGCAGCACGCCGACTCCGCCGGCGCGGCCATGGCCGCGGCCACGCACGCCAGCGTGACCATGCCCGAGGTGGTCCGTCGCTACGGGAAGTACCTGTGGTTCGATCCCGGCGAGCCGGCGGCGGCCGATCGGTTCATCGCCGTGGTGCGGGACGTGGTCCGGCGCTACGACATCGACGGCGTGCACATCGACGACTACTTCTATCCCTATCCGGTCGCCGAGAGCGGCCGCGAGGTGCCCTTCCCCGACGACGACAGCCACGCCCGCGCCATGGCCGCGGGAGGCATCGCCGACCGGGCGGCGTGGCGGCGTGACAACGTCGACCGGCTGGTGGAGCGGCTCTGGCGCGTGGTGAAGGAAGACAAGCCGCACGTGCTCGTGGGCGTGAGCCCGTTCGGCATCTGGCGGCCCGGGCATCCGCCGGGCATCAAGGGCCTCGACCAGGTGGCGGCGCTGAATGCCGATCCCAAGAAGTGGCTCCACGAGGGCTGGCTCGACTACCTCGCGCCGCAGCTCTATTGGAGAATCGACGCGCCGGAACAAGGCTTCGAGAAACTCCTCGGCTGGTGGGCGGCGGAGAACCTCAAGGGCCGCGGCCTCTGGCCGGGGCTCTACACGTCGCGGGTGCGGCAGGATCCGACCGCGGCGGTGACGAAGACCACGTGGGACGCCGAGGAGATCCTCCGCCAGGTGGCCGCCACACGCGGGCAGTCGGGGGCCGGCGGCACGATCCACTTCAGCATGAAGGCGCTCGCCGAGAATCATGATGGCGTGGCGACGAAACTGGCGGACGGGCCGTACGCCGAGCCCGCGCTGGTGCCGGCGATCCGCCCGCCGCACGGGCCGGTTCCGGTCGCGCCGGCCGTCGCGCGCGACGCGACGGGGGTCGCCTTCGCGCTGCCACCCGGCGACCATCACCCGGCCTGGCTCTGGGTGGTGCGGTCGCGGAGCGGCGACGTCTGGCGGACGGCGATCCTACCGGGCCGAGCCGAGCGTCACGACCTCGCCGCCGACGTCGACGAGGTGGCGGTGTCGGCCGTAGCCCGCGACGGTCGCGAGGGCCCCGCCACCCGGCTCACGACGGCGGTCCGCCCGTGAGCGTCACGACCGACACCGCTGCGGCCGCTTCAGCGCCGGGCCGCGGCCCCTGGTGGTGGGTGCCGACCCTCTACTTCGCCGAGGCCGTGCCGATGGTGGTGGTCACGTTCCTGGCCACCGTGATGTTCAAGCGGCTCGACGTGTCCAACCGCGAGATCACGCTGATCGCCGGCTGGCTCTACCTGCCGTGGGTGATCAAGCCGGCCTGGAGCATGGTGGTGGAGGGCGTGTCGACCCGCCGCCGCTGGACGCTCGCCACGGAGGTGCTGATCGCCGCGGGGCTCGGCCTGCTCGCCGTGGTCGTGGGCGTGGCCGGGCCGTTCACCGCCACGATCACCGTGCTTGCCGGCCTCGCCTTGCTCTCGGCCACGCACGACGTGGCCGCCGACGGCCTCTACCTCGCCGCGCTCGACGCGCAGCAGCAGGCCTTCTTCGTGGGCATCCGGGGCACCGCCTATCGGATCGCCAACGTGCTCGGCCGCGGCGGTCTCGTGATGCTCGCCGGCACGCTCGAGACGGCACTCGGCGACGTCCGCTCGGCGTGGCGGTGGGCCTACGCGATCCTTGCCGGCGTGTTTCTGGCCACGGCCGGCTATCACGCCGCGGTGCTGCCGCGGCCGGCAGGCGATCGCCGGCACACGGGGCCCGTCGTCTCGTTCGCCGCCCTCGGCGAGCCGGTGCTGAGCTTCTTTCGCAAGCCGGGGATCATGCGGATGCTCGCCTTCCTGCTGCTCTACCGGCTCGCGGAGGCGCAGCTCGTGTCGCTCGTGTCGCCGTTTCTGCTCGACGACCGCGCCGCCGGCGGCCTGGGGCTCACGACCTCGCAGGTGGGCTTCGTCTACGGCACGCTGGGGATCGCGATGCTCTCGCTGGGCGGCATCCTCGGCGGCATCGTCGTGGCCCGCGACGGGCTGGGAAAATGGCTCTGGCCGATGGCGCTGGCGATCAACCTGCCGAACCTCGCCTACGTCTGGCTCGCCGCCGCCCAGCCCGAGAGCCTGTGGGCGATCTCGTTGGCCGTCGGCCTGGAGCAGTTCGGCTACGGCTTCGGCTTCACGGCCTACATGGTCTACTGCATGGTGGTGGCCCGCGGCGCGCATCAGACGGTGCACTACGCCCTCTGCACGGGCTTCATGGCCGCGGGCATGATGCTGCCCGGCATGGTGAGCGGCTGGATCCAGGAGACGGTCGGCTATCCGATGTTCTTCGCCCTGGTGATGGCGGCGACGATTCCGGGGCTCGTGGCCACGGCCTTCATCCCGCTGGATCCGGCCGAGGGCCGGGGGCGGGCCGCATGAGTTTCAATCACGGAGGTGCGACATGAGCGACGATCCGGGCCAGCTGCTGCTCGTGGGGATTCCGGGCCCCACGCTCGACGCCGACACCGCCGCCCTGCTCCGCCGCGTGCAGCCCGGCGGCTACATCCTCTTCGGCCGCAACATCCAAACGCCCGAGCAGCTCCGCAGGCTGATCGACGACCTCCGCGATCTCTCCGCGGTCGAGCCCGTGATCACCATCGACCAGGAAGGGGGCCGCGTCTCGCGGCTGCGGCTGATCGGCGAGGAGCCGCCGAGCGCGCAGCAGCTTCGCGACCGGGGCGACGAGGCCCTCGTCCGCCGCCACGGCGACCTCACCGCCCGGCTCTTGCGGTTGTTCGGCTTCAACCTCGACCTCTGTCCCGTGCTCGACATCTCGTTCGACGACGAGGCCGACAACTCGCTCCGCGGCCGCTGCTACGGCCGCACCGCGGCGGAGGTGACGACGCTGGCGGGCGCATTCAACGCCGCGCTCCGGGCCGGCGGCATCCTCTCCTGCGGCAAGCATTTTCCCGGCTACTCGATGGCCCGGCAGGATCCGCACCACGGATTCCCGTCGGTCGCCCGCTCGCGGGCGGAACTGGAGGCGAACGAGCTGGCGGTGTTTCGCCATTTCGTGCCGCTCGTCGACAGCATGATGATCGGCCACGTGCACTACGCCGCCCTCGAGGCGACGGTCCGCCCGGCATCGCTCTCGCCGGCGATGGTCGACGGCCTGCTGCGGCGGGAGATGGGCTTCGACGGTCTGGTGATGACCGATGATCTCGACATGGGCGCGATCCTCGAGGCCGGCTCGTTCGACGACACGCTCGCCCTCGCGCTTGCCGCCGGCAACGACCTGCTGATGATCTGCCACCGCGTGGAACTCTTCGAGCAGGCGCGGCGGGTGCTGGAGGCGCAGCCGCGGCCGCTCGTCGAGGCCGCGCTCGCCCGCGTGCGGGCGTTCAAGGCCCGGATGCATCCGCCGGCGGCGTGGTCGCGGGCCGCGTTCGACGCCCTCACCCGCGAGACGTGGGACCTGCGGGTGGTGGTGCTGGGCCCGGAGCGGGCCGGGCAGCGAAGCACCGAAACCGGCAGCCGCTCGCCCGTGGAACGCTACTGAGGAACGCTCCTCGACGGCGGGGTGGGCCACGCTGCCGCCGACCCGCATGCTGGAGCCGCCGTGAAACGACCTCTCCACGCTCGAGGCCGGATGGTGTGTGTCAGCTCAGGCTCGGCCTTCCACCGTGCTCCCGTCGCCCCTGGTCTGGGTCGTACTCCGCACAGGTCTGCCGCCCGCGCGGCCGCGCCGACGCAGCATCGTCGTCAAGCCGCCGCAGGCTGCCGCCGCCACAACCATCGCGTACATCGACGGCTCAGGCACGACAAATACGCCCACTCCCCGAAACGCGGTGTTGGTGGCGGCAGTGGCCAGCGTGGTGAAAGATCCATTGATGGAGGCGTTGTAGCCGCTCGTGTCGGTAAGAACTCGGAGATTGGATCCGGTCGTTAGATAGAGGGTCACCGTCCCGCCGACGTTCGTGGCCGCGAGATTGCTCGCAGAGCTCGCGATCGACCCGCTCGTGAGCCAACTCGTGCCGTTGTAGGAATACTTCAGCAACTGGGATGACACGGTGCTCAGGGTGTACATCGTGTCGGCTCCCGGGATCCCGGCATCCAGGTCGAGGAGCGCGAAGCCGTTCATCGCGTCCGTGGTCAGGGTCGTCACCAGCGGCGTCGGCACCGTGGCAACCGTGGGCAGCGTGCCGTACGATTGCACCTTGGCGGCCGTGCCCGTCGAGCCGTTGGTGGCGTACAGGACGTTGCTGCTGAGGTTGACCTGGCGGCTGTTGCGGGAGTCGATCAGCACGCTCGTCGAGGAGGCGATCGGCGTGGGCACGTACCGGACGCCGGTGCTCGTCGCCAGCCAATACCTGGAGCCGTCGACGGTCGTCGCACTCCGTGGAACGGCG
>JBJTQP010000051.1:0-2928 GCA_046075685.1 Planctomycetaceae bacterium
GCCGAACATGCTGGCCAGCGGGGCCTCCGCCGTCAGGACCGTGACCCCGCCACGGATCTCCGTCGCCGTGATGATCGCCCGCCGCTGCTGGAGGTCGTTGATCACGTCGCCGAGATGATCCTCGGGCACGGTCACCTCGACCTTCATCACGGGCTCGAGGAGCACGGTGCCCGCCTCCTGGAGCATCCGCTCGACCGCCTCCGCGGCGGCCATCCTCACCGCCACGTCGCCCGGGGGCGGCTCCGGGATGGGGCTCTCGAGCACCACGATCCGCACGCCCCACAACGGGCAGCCCTTGAGCCCGCCCCGCTCGGCGCTCTCGCGGACCGATTGCGTCATCGTGGCCGCGATCGCCGCCAGGCTCTCGCTCTCCGGAAACCACCCCTGCTCCACCACGACCGGCCCCTGCGTGTCGGTGGGCTCGGCCCGGAGCGTGACCGTGGCCACGAGCGTCTGCCCCGCCACCTGGCGGTTCGACTCGCCGCTCACCTGCACGGCCCTGCCCAGCGTCTCCTTGTAGCTCACCCGCGGCTTGTGCACGCGGCACTTGAGGTTGAAGTCGCGCTCCAGGCGGTGCCGGATCACCTCCAGGTGGAGCTCGCCCATGCCGGAGATCAGCGTCTGGCCCGTCTCCTCGCTCTCGATCGCCCGAAACGTGGGGTCCTGCCGCTTCATCATCTCGAGCGTGTCGGCGAGCTTCTTCCGCTCCAGACTCGTCTCCGGCTCGATCGCCATCGAGATCACGGTCTCGGGAAACTGGATGGTCTCCAGCACGATCGGGGCGGCCGCGTCGCAGAGCGTGTCGCCCGTGACGCTCGCCCGCGGACCGATCACGCCCACGATGTCGCCGGCAGAGGCCTCCTCGATCTGCTCGCGGCGGTCGGCCTGCACGTGCCAGAGCTGGGCGACGTTTTCCTTCTTCTGCTTGAGCGGATTCCAGGCCCGGCTGCCCGCCTTGAGCGTGCCGGAGTAGACGCGGACAAATGCCAGGTCGCCGTGCTTCTCCGCGATGATCTTGAACACGAGGCCGCAGAACGGCTCCTTCGGATCGGGCTTGCGGGTGATCGTGGTGGGCGTCTTCGCGGCCGGGTCGAGGCCCTCCACGGGCGGCACGTCGGCCGGGCTCGGGAGATACCAGGCGACGGCGTCGAGCACCGGCTGCACGCCGATGCAGTCGAGGGCCGAGCCGGCGAGGATCGGCACCACCCGCCGCGCGATCGTGGCCTGCCGGATCGCCTTCCGCATGAGGTCCGGCGGGATCGGGGCCTCGTTCATCGCCAGCTCCGCGATCTCGTCGGAGAAGTCGAAGAGCGTCGACACGAGCTGCTCACGGTAGAGGGCCGCCTCGTCGGCGAGCTCCTCCGGGATGCTCGACGCCGTCACCTGCGTGAGGGCCGCGCCGCCGGCGAGCGCCTCGTCCTTCGGCGGGAAGGTGAGCAGCTTCATCTCCACGAGATCGACGATCCCGCGGAAGGGCTCCTTCACGTGCGGCGGCCCGAGGCCCTGCGGCAGATGGAGGATCAGCGGCTTGGCTCCGAGCCGCTTCTCGATCTGGCCGACCGTGCCGAAGAAGTCGGCCCCCTCGCGGTCGAGCTTGTTGACCAGCGCGAGCCGGGGCACCCCGTACTTGTCGGCCTGTCGCCAGACGGTCTCGCTCTGGGCCTCCACGCCCTCGCGGGCGCTGAACACCACGACCGCGCCGTCGAGCACCCGCAGGCTCCGCTCCACCTCGGCCGTGAAATCCACGTGGCCCGGCGTGTCGATGAGGTTCACCGTCACGTCCCGCCACTGGAACGACACGGCGGCCGAGTAGATCGTGATCCCCCGCTCCTGCTCCTCGGGGTCGAAGTCGGTGATCGTGGTGCCGCGGTCGACCTCGCCGAGCCGGTGGCTCGTCTTCGTGTAGAAGAGCAGCCGCTCGGTGAGCGTGGTCTTGCCGGCATCGATGTGCGCCACGATGCCGATGTTGCGGATGCTTTCCAGGGAGCGTTTCATGCGGAAATCTCTCGTGGGGCTGCCGTTCGTGCGGCTCGGGGCTGCCCGCACCCCGTCGCCGGACGTTCGCGGCGGCTCGGGTTTTCCCGTGACCCGTCGCCGGACGTTCGCTCAGGACATCGTGTCCTGAGCTCACTCGGATGCCGACTGTGCTTCGCCATCCTGGCTGCGCGTGTCGGCATACGCCGGCTCCCGGGCACGGGCGATCCCGCGCCCAACACAACCGGGGCACGGGCAGCCCCTCGCTGGCCTCCCATCACATCCGCTCCACGGTGCCGATGCCGAGCAGGTCGAGGCCCTGGCGGAGCACGCGGCCGGTGAGGTCACAGAGGGCCAGGCGGCTGTCGCGTTCCGGGCCCTCGGCCTTGAGCACGGGGAGCACGTCGTAGAACGCCGAGTAGCAGCCGGCCAGGTCGTAGAGCCAGGCCGTCAGCACGTTGGGCCGCGAGTCGGCCTCCACGTCCTCGAGGGCCTCGCCGAACCGCAGCAGCTCCAGCGCCAGGGCCCGCTCCTTGGGGTCCGAGACCAGCACGCCGTGGCAGTGCCGTCGCAGGGCGTCGCGGTCGATGCCCCCCTTCGTGAAGATGCCCTCCACGCGGGCCACCGCATACTGCATGTAGGCCGCCGTGTTGCCGGTGAGCTGGAGCATCTTGTCGAAGCTGAACACGTAGTCGGTGGTGCGGTTCTGCGAGAGATCCGCGTACTTGATCGCCCCGATGCCGACCGTCTCGGCCACGTGGCGACGGTCCTCCGCGTTCATCCCGGACCGCCCCTCGTCGCCCGAGCCCACGACCGCCGCGGCCCGCTCCACGCCCTCGTCGAGCAGGGCCTCGAGGCCCACGGTGTCGCCCGCCCGCGTCTTGAACGGCCGACCGTCCTCCCCGAGCACCGTGCCGAAGCCGACGTGCACGAGATCCACGTCGGCAAGACCGG
>JBJTQP010000052.1:0-6169 GCA_046075685.1 Planctomycetaceae bacterium
GTTCGGAGAAGTCGGTCGGGGGCACGCGCAGACGCCGGTGCACTTTGCGACTCACGCGTGGCGTCGGGTTCCGCATGGGCGTTCCGTAGCAAAGTCCGCTGGCGTCGAGCATGTCACCGCCGGCTCCGAAAAGACTCCCTCGACTGGCCTCTCCCGTCCCGGGCCCACGCTCACGACCGCATCGGCCGCCGCTCCAGGAACCTTCCGCGCCCGGCCGTCCCGCAGAACCGGCCGTCCCGGACGGCCACCTCGCCGCGAACCGTGACCACCGCCGGCCGCCCCTCGATCGCCCACCCCTCGAAGGCGTTGTAGTCGACGGCCTGGGTCTGCGTTTCCACGGAGATCGTGCCGCGGTAGGCCGGATCATAGATCACGAGGTCGGCGTCGGCGCCGGGCTGGATCACGCCCTTCCGCGGCCAGAGGCCAAAGATCTTCGCCGCGTTGGTGCTGGCCACCGCCACGAACTGCTGGAGCGACAACCGGCCCGTCTTGACCCCGTGCGTCCAGAGGAGGTTGATGCGGTCCTCGATCGACGGGATGCCGTTGGGGATCTTCGTGAAGTCGTCCTTGCCCATCGGCTTCTGCGACGCGAAGTCGAAGGGCGCGTGGTCGGTGCCCACGGTCTGCACGAGGCCGCTGGCCAGGCCGTTCCAGAGCACGGCCTGATTCGCGCGGTCGCGGAGCGGCGGCGACATCACGTACTTGGCGCCCTCGAAGCCGGGCTTCTCGGCCCAGGTCTTGTCGAGCACGAGGTACTGGATGAGCGTCTCCACCGACACGTCCACGCCCCGCAGGCGGGCCGCCACCGCCGCCTCGAGCGCCTCGCGGCAGGAGAGGTGCACGATGTAGACCCGGGCGCCGGTCAGCTCCGCGAAGGTCATCAGGTGATGCACGCCCTCCGCCTCCACCCGCGGCGGCCGGCTGTCGTGGTGGGCGTCGGTGCCGGTGCGGCCTGCGGCCAGCAACTGCTTCTGCAGTTCGGCCACGAGCGTCTCGTTTTCGCAGTGGGCCGTGACGACCACGCCGAGCTCCCGGGCGAGCGACAGCGTCTGCCAGAGTTCGGCATCGTCCACGCCGAAGGCGCCCTTGTAGGCCAAAAAAACCTTGAAGCTCCCGACACCGGCCGCGACGATCTCGCGAAGCTCCGCGGCCGACTCGGCGTCGAACCGGGTGACGCCCATGTGGAAGGTGTAGTCGCAGCAGGCCTTGCCGTCGGCATGCCGCCTCCAGAGCGCATACCCCTCGGCGGGCGACATGCTCCTTGCCGGGCAGACCATCTCGAAGATCGTGGTCGTGCCGCCGACGAGGGCCGCCTTCGTGCCGGTCTCGTAGTCGTCCCGGGAGAAGGTGCCCATGAAGGGCAGGTAGATGTGGGTGTGCGGGTCGATGAACCCGGGAAACACGAGCTTGCCGGTGGCGTCGATCACCTCGGCCCCCGGCGGCGGGGCGATGCCGCGGTCGATCCGGGCGATCGAGCCGCCGTCGCAGAGGATGTCGGCCGTGTAGCGACCGTCGGCGTTGACGATGTCGGCGTTCGTGACGAGGAGCGTCATGGCGTGGCCTCCCGGCTCACTTCGCGGCCCAGATCGTGCCCTCGCCCTCGGCGAACCAGCGGGTGGTCGTCACCTTCTGCTGGGTGAAGAAGGCCACGCTCTCGCGGCCCTGGAGGTGCAGGTCGCCGAAGAACGAGGCATGCCAGCCGCTGAACGGGAAGAAGGCCATCGGAGCGGGCACGCCGATGTTGATCCCGACCATGCCGGCCTGCACGCGGTGGCGAAACTCCCGGGCCGCCTTGCCGCTGCGGGTGAAGATCGCGGCGCCGTTGCCGTAGGGGGACGAATTGGCCAGTTCGATCGCTGCATCGAGGTCGTCCATGCGCACGACGTTGAGCACCGGGCCGAAGACCTCCTCCTTCATGGTCACCATCTCGGGGCGGACATGGTCGAGCACCGTCGGGCCCACGAAGAATCCGTGCGGCGCCGAGGCAACCTTCGTGGTGCGGCCGTCGGTGAGCGGCTGCGCCCCCTGGCCGGCGGCCTGCGAGATCAGTTCGCAGACGCGGTCGGCATGCTGCCGGGTGATCACCGCCCCCATCTGGGCCTCGGTGTCACGGTCGGTGGGCCCCACCTTGATCTTCGAGACGACGTCCACGAGCCTGGGCAGCACGGTGTCGGCGGCCTTGCCGATCGCGATCGCAGTCGAGCCGGCCATGCATCGCTCGCCGGCGCAGCCGAATGCCGCCTCGAGGATGCCCGTCGACGAGTTGCCCACGTCGGCGTCGGGCATCACGAGCACGAAGTTCTTCGCGCCGCCGGCAGCCTGCACCCGCTTGCCGTTGGCCGTGCCAACGCGGTGGATGTCCCGGGCCACGGGCGTGGAGCCGACGAACGACACCGCCTTGATCGTGGGATGGGCGAGGATCGCGTCGACGGCCTCACGGCCACCGTGGACCACGTTGAGCACGCCGGCGGGGAGCCCGGCCTGCTGCGCGAGCTGGGCGATCCTGATCGTGGTCAGCGGCACCTTCTCGCTCGGCTTGAGCACGAAGGTGTTGCCGCAGGCGATCGCCACAGGCCACATCCAGAGCGGCACCATCGCCGGAAAGTTGAAGGGCGTGATGCCCGCCACCACGCCGAGCGGCTGGCGGATCGAGTCGCAATCGATGCCGCGGGCCACGTTCTCCGCCGACTCGCCCATCAAGAGGCTCGGCGCCCCGCAGGCGAACTCGATGTTCTCCAGCCCCCGACGGACGTCGCCCCGGGCCTCGGCGAGCGTCTTGCCGTGCTCGGTGGTGACGCTCCGGGCGAGCTCCTCGAAGTGATCTTCCAGGAGCACCTTGAGCCGGAACAGGATTCGTGCCCGCTCGATCGGCGGCGTCTCCATCCATCCCGGAAAAGCCTTGGCCGCCGCCTGCACGGCCTGGTCCACGACGGCCGCTCCGCAGAGCGGCGTCTCGGCGATCACTTCGCCCATGGACGGATTATGAACCGGCGTGGTGGGGACGCCCGAAACGGTCGTCCACTCGCCGCCGATGAACAGCGGGCAGGGCAGCAACTTCGACATGGCGGGGGGCTCCAGGGGAACGGCCCGCCAGTGTATCCGAGATCAGGTGCCGTCGGTGCCGTCGGTGGGAACCGTCGGATCATTGCCATCGCCGATCGAGCAGTACCACCTCAGCACCGTGAGATCGACGTCGTTCTCGATCGACTCGACGTGCCCGTCGAGAAACACGAACGGGGTGATCCCCGGATGCAGGCTGCCGAACTTTCGCCGGTTCATGTCGTCGGGACCGCTGGCCAGGCCGCGGGCCGGGTCGCGAAAGCACACGTAGGGGTTGTCGGCGGCGAAAAAGGCGGTGTCGCCCTGCATGTAGTCGGCCATCGGGGCCGCCACCGACGAATCGAGTTTCGGGATGTGCTTCTCGCCGGCGGCGAAGGTCTTGGACAGACCGTCACTCACCTGGGCCGCCCGCACCTTCGAGAAGGTGTGCATCGGACCGGCCTGCTTGGGATCAAGCTGCCCGCCGGGCCCGGAGAAGTAGTTGAAGTAGGTGCCGGCGTTGGCCGCATAGTCACCCCCTGCGGCCACACGTTCCTTCACGGGCGGCTGGTCGTTGTTGTCGAAGTTTCGATCGGCGGCGGGCGCGCGGCGGCTCGGACAAAAGAACGTCGGCACGGCCGTTCGCATCGCCGCCGCGTTGCGCTCGTCCCACATGGGAATGGTCGTTCCCGAGGCGAGCGCCGAGTAGACGGAGGCCTGCTCGAGCAACGGAAGAATTCGAAACGACCACGACTGACCGTACGGATCGCGGGTGTCGCGGCCCATCGGATAGGCTCGCTTCTGGTCGTGCACCTGCACCACGGCAAGCCCCACCTGCTTCAGTTGGTTGCCGCACTGCGTGCGCCGGGCGGCCTCGCGAACCGACTGCACGGCCGGCAGGAGCAGCCCGACCAGCGTGGCGATGATGGCGATCACGACCAACAGTTCCACGAGCGTAAAGGCTCGCGACGTTCGGCCGGCGGACAGGCGGTCGACAAGAGGCATCGGACGAGTCTCTCGGTGGGGGCATTCACACGCGGGCCCGAAGTATAGTGTCGACCGTCGGGCATCGGCCATCCGGCGCACGCCCGAAGGATCGCACCGCTTCTTTGCGTCCATGAGCGCAACAACACCATCGTCGCGCAGCATCAGCCATGTTGCTTGCGGTGCGCCTGAACCGCGCTGCGTTCCCCGGCGGATCGGCAGCCCGACGGTGTGGTGCTCGAGTCTTCTCGCACTCGTCTGCCTCCGGTCAGGGCTGAGCGGCGCCGATCCTCCCGCGGCTTCGGGGGCATTTACGACCAGCGATCCCATCGTGGTGACCGCCCGGGCCCTGCTCGAGCACGGCGACGTGAGCGGCGCGGAGCGGATGCTGGCGGCGGCCACCGCGGACGGCGATGACGTCGATGGCCCGGCCCGTGCCGACCTCGTGGAGATCGCCCGTCGCGTGCGCCATGACTACGCGATCGACGACGCGGGGCTGCTGGCGGCGGTCCGTGGGGTCGTGCCAGACGCCAGCGCCAGCGAGGTCGCCGCGTGGGTGGCCGAGGCCCGGCTGGCATCGCGGCTGATCGACGGCCGCCGGTTTTTTCAGCGGCGGGCGCTGCAGAACGTGTTTCTCTTTTCGCCCCAGGCCCGTGGCCGCCGCGACGCCGTGAGGCCTCCGGCGCCGGCGGCCTGGTCGCTCGTCAATCATGTCGCCGCCGTGGTCGCGGAAGCGGCGCGCACGGGCAGCCATCGCGTGCTGCCGGTGCGGCATCGCGTCACGCACACGATCACCGTTCCCGTGAACCCGGCGATGCTCACGCCGGCCGCGCGGGTGCAGGCCTGGCTGCCGTTTCCGCAGGAGACCGACCTGCAATGCGAGGTGCGGCTCGTCGAGGCGGGGCCTGGCGAGCCGCGGGTCGCGACGGCGGGCCGGCTCGAACCGGTCGCCGCGGGCTGCCTGCAGCGGTCGTTGCATCTCGAGGCGGCGGTGGCCGACCCGCCGCGGCCGCTCGAGTTTCGCGGGGTGTTCGAGTTCGTGTCGTTCGCATCGTGTCCTGATCTCGACGAGTCGCGGGCCGCTCCGCTGCCGGCCGACTGGGGCGCCGCATTTCTCGAGGAGCGTCCGCCGCACATCGTGTTCACGCCCGAGATCCGCCGGCAGGTGGACGAGATCTGCGGCGCGGAGGCCAACCCGCTTGTGCGGGCGCGACGGATCTTTCGCTGGGTGAGCCGCTCCCTTCCGTGGCAGGCCGAGGACGAGTATTCGACGATCCCGTCGCTGGCCGTTCGAGGCTTCACGGTGCGGCGTGGCGACTGCGGCGTGCAGAACACGCTGTTCATCACCATGTGCCGGATCGCAGGCATTCCCGCCCGCTGGCAGAGCGGCTTCGAGACCCGGCCCGTGACCGGCATCGGCATGCACGACTGGGCCGAGATCCACGTCACGCCCTGGGGCTGGATTCCCGCCGACGCGTCGTATGGCGTGCAGGCGTCCGCCGACCCGCGGGTGGCCGACTTCTTCTGCGGCGGTCGCGACAGCTATCGACTGATCGTGAACCTCGACTGGGGCCGCGACCTCTGCCCGCCGTTTCCCGGGCTGCGGTCGGAGCCCGCCGACTTCCAGCGGGGCGAGGTGGCGGTGGACGGCCGGCCGCTCTACTTCGACGCCTGGTCGAGCCGAACCACCGTGGAGCGTCAGCCAGTCCCGTAGCCGTTGCCGGCTCGGGCACGGAGTTGAAGGTGGAAAAGTCGGGAATGGAAGCTGACTTCTTTTCCGATGTCAGGGATGCGGCGGGAGCGGCTGCATCGCGCCCGAGGCAAGCCGCGACTGGTAGTCGTGCCACGTCATCGCGGCGCGGCCCGTGTCGATAGGCGCCATCGTGATGCAGCCGTCCACCGGGCAGACGATCGAACAGAGATTGCAGCCCACGCAGTCGCTCTCGCGGACCTTCGGCACCGGCTTGCCCGGCACGCGGCCGGGGCCGAGCCCGTAGGGCGTGGCATCGACGAGATCGATGCACTGGTGGGCGCCGTCCTCGCAGGCGATGTGGCAGAGGTTGCAGCCGATGCACTTCTCGTAGTCGATCCGGGCCACCCGCTTGTAGTGCAGGTCGAGCTGCTGCCAGTCGCCCACCTGCGGCAC
>JBJTQP010000053.1:0-4599 GCA_046075685.1 Planctomycetaceae bacterium
GTCATCCCCACGGAAAACGAGTGGTACAAGGCTGCGTACTACAAGGGAGGAAGCACGAACGCCGGGTATTGGAACTACGCCACACAAAACGACACGCCTCCGGGCAACGACCTCTCGACCACCGGCTCGAACGTGGCGAACTTTAAATGGGACGGCGAAAGCCCGGCTGGCCTCGCCAACGCACACTCGGGCTTCACGATCAACTCCGGGGACGGGCGGGACTTCGCCCTCAACCACCTCACGGCCGTCGGAATGTTCGCAGGCACCACCACCGCCTACGGCGTCTTCGACATGAACGGCAATGCCTTTAGCTGGCTCGAGACTCCGGTAAACCCGTCTGACATCGAAGGAACGTACGTCCGGGGAGGGACTTGGGACCAAGGGTGGGTCGTCACGCAGTTCGGTCGGAATAATCGCCATTACACAGGAAACTACGATTCCAACCCCAACATCGGCATCCGACTGGGCACTGTCCCCGAACCCGCCACCTGCGCCATGGCTTTCGCTGGTCTGGCCTACGGCGGCTATTCCATGTGGCGCCGACGGAAGCGGGCCTGACGCTCATCGATTAGATCGACGTTCCTCCCCAGATCGCCTGCGAGCTGCTGGGCCGCGTCGAACACGGCCATCATCAGGTCGCACGGCTGGCGAGGAAGAAACGCGATGTCGACGTCGCTCGACGCCACAAACACGTGGCTGGCGTTCGCAGTGTCGTCGGTGGCCTTCGGCGTGCTGCACGGCCAGGCGTGGCTCGCGGGAATCGTAACCGGGATGCTCTTCGTCGTGGCGCTCGCGTGGCGGGGGCGGCTGGCCGACGCGGTGGTCGCCCACGCCACGGCCAACGCGCTACTGAGCGGCTACGTGATCGCGACCGGCTCATGGGCGCAGTGGGGCTGATACCCGAGATGCGCCGACCGGAATCGCCACGAACGTAGCCCTGCGATCGTGTCGCCCGCAGGAACGGCCACGGGGACGACAGGACCGCGGCCATCGTGGCTTCGCTTGGCGGCATACGCCGGGTCTCGGGCACGGGCAGCCCCTCGCTGGGATTCTCGTAGCCGCGGGCTTGCAGCCTGCGGAATCCGGCCGGCAGCGGCGCTGAACCGACGCGCGGGGATCACGTGGAGTCCGTATCAGCCGAGGTGGAAGTCGACCACGATCGGCAGGTGGTCGCTGGCAGCCTTCGCCAGGCTCGTGCGCACCACGCGGGCCTGGCGGATCTCGACGGCCCCGCGGACAAAGGCCTTGTCGAGTGCCCCGAGGGGCAGCCACGAGGGAAACGTGCGAAACCGTGAGATCGGCGTCGTCACCTGGCGAAACCCGGCGCCGGCCAGCGCCGCGGCGCCGAGGGTGTTTCGCCAGTCGTTGAAGTCGCCGAGGATCATCGTGGGGTGGGCGTCGGCGGCGCGGAAGAGCATGTGGCCCAGCAGCCGCTCCACCTGCCATCGGCGTTCGCGCTCGGCGAGGCCGAGATGCGTGTGCACGAGGTGCAGTTGACCCTCGGGGGAATCGACGACCAGCAGCTGCGCGCCCCGCGGCTTGCGGCCGCCCCGGCGGAGGGTGATCCGGTGGCGGCTGGCGATCGGCCACCGCGAGAGGACGAGGTTGCCGTACCCGCCCCGCGCCACGGCCACCGTCGGATGGAATGCCGCGTGGCAGCGAAATGAACGGGCGAGGAGCCGGGGCTGGTCGTCATGATGGCTGCGCCGGACGTGACGGTCCACCTCCTGCAGGCAGATGAGGTCGGGATTCTCCGCCTCGATGCAGCGGATCACCCGGTCGAGCGAATAGCGGCGGTCGCGGCCGCCGATCCCCTTGTGGATGTTCCAGCTCAGCACTCGCATCAGCCCGATCCTACCCGGGGTTCGCACGGACGAGCGCACGGGACGGCCGCGGACGAGCCCCGCACCCGCATGCGGCCGCGGGTAGACTCACTCGTCATGCACGGACACGAAGACATCCGGCTGGGCACGGTCGTCCCGGCTCACGCCCGGACAGCCGAGGTGATCCGCCAGCTGCTGCCCCACGGCTTCGAGAGCTTCCAGGTGAGCTTCGGCCGCACCGTGGGGGAGTTCGAGGTGGAGGCGCTGGCCGCTGCCATCCGCGGCGTGCTCTCCACCCCTGCCGGGAATCCCGCTGAACCGCCGCCGCGCGTGAGCGCGATCGGGGTCTACGGCAACCCGCTGACGAGCCCGGAGACCGTGCGCGACTGGGAGCGGCTGATCGACGCGGCGCCGCTCTTCGGCTGCGACCTGGTAGCAGGCTTCGCCGGCCGGATTCCCGGGCGACCCGTTCCCGAGTCCTATGAGCCGTTCGCTCGGGTGTTTCGTCCGCTCGCCCGCCGCGCCGAGGATCGGGGCGTGCGTTTGGCCTTCGAGAACTGCGAAAAGCGGGGCACGTGGGAGAGCGGCGACTGGAACATCGCCCATGCCCCCAACGCCTGGGATGCCATGTTCACGGCGGTGGAGAGCCCGGCGATCGGCCTCCAGTGGGAGCCGTGCCACCAGCTCGTCAGCTTCGCCGACCCGATCCCCCAGCTTCGGAAATACCATGCCCGGATCTGGCACATCCACGGCAAGGACGCCACGATCCTCTGGCACGTGATCCGCGAGCACGGCATCCGCGGCGGCGTGCCCTACGTCCAGCATCGGCTGCCGGGTTTCGGCGACAGCGACTGGCGGGCCCTGATCGACACCCTCCGCCTCTGCGGCTGGCGGGGCTCGATCGACATCGAGGGATTCCACGATCCCGTCTACAGAAACGCGTTCGAGACGACGGGCCTGGTCGCGGCACTGCACCACCTCTGGCGGTGCCGCGGGGGCCCGTTCGTCTCGAATCCGCTCTGAACGGCGGAGGCCGTTCAGCCGATCATCAGCACCGCGATGGCGATCATCGCGGCACCGACGCTGACCGGGAAGGCCGCCCAGGTCCGGCCGGAGGCCGAGAACCGACGGCGACGCTCCTCGATCGGCAGTCCCAGCAGCTCCTCGAGATCGGCGACCGTGATCGGCGACGAGAGCACCATGTCGACGCCGGCTTCACAACCCACCTGCTCGGCGAGGATCGATCGCCGGGAACCTGCGACTGAATCATCGATCATGGCGATCTTCGCATCGCCACGGCGGGCCTGGAGAAGACCCACGAAATCCTCGCCCGACATGTCGTCGAGTTCGGTGGCGATCAGCCACGCATCGACGCGAAGACGGTCGACCAACTTCAGGGCTGCACCGCCGCTCGACCTCATGTGGAGGTCGATCCGGCCCATGCGGGCACTTGCCGCGAGGGCCGCGTAGGCGTCGAACTGGGGGTCGACCACCACCACGCCGGGAATCTGGCTGACCGCCAGATCCTCGCTCAGACCATGTGCAATGACCATCATGACTCTGTTCCTTTGCTTGAACGTCGGGAGATTGGAAGTGTCAGGGGAATGAGACCCGGATCGGCTAAAGAATCGTCACGATCGACACGAACAGCCCGATCGGCACCAGGCACAGCAGGCAGTCGAGCGTCGTGAGGCTCCTGAGGAGCGACTCCTGTCGGCTGCCCTTCATCAGGTGGTCTCCTTCGTCGAGGCCTTCGGACGCTTGCGGAGGAACGAGCGGCCGCAGATCACGCCGCCGAGCGCCATGCCGGCGAGCACGATGGCCGGGGGTTCCGGAGCCGCCAGACCGGTCACGAACTTCGCATCGACCTCCCCCTCGGGCATGCGACTGAGCGGGGCCAACTCGAGCCCGGCGAACGACTCATTCTCTCCGGCCCAGGCCAGCGAACCCGAGGGCGTGCCGATGTCGGCGACGAGGATCGTGCCGGGAACGGTCGAGGCGTTGGCGGATGAACCGAACGACAGAAGCGCGGACAGCGCGGTGACCAAACCGATCGTGATGAACTGCATGATGCAAACTCCTGAAACTGAGGTGGTGAATCCGGAATGGTGCTCCGGAGCCTCCGGGCTGTGACACCCGGCGACGCAAGAAGTCATTGCAAGCACCGTGCCAAACACACCGCCGCTCCAGGAAAATTCCCGAAAACCTTCAAAACACCGTCAAAAACGTCTGGTAGTGCCGGGGGTCGCTGCCCAGGTCGCCCAGATCATCATCGGCTCCCTGGAGCGATTCGCCCCACCCGATCGGCCCAGGGTGGGGCGATTTGCCCCACCCCCCCGTGCCAAGTGGAGCGATTCGCCCCACCCCCGACGCCGGTCAACGGCTCCCGGGATGCTTCCCCGTAGCCGCGGGTTTGTAGCCTGCGGAATCCGGCCCCGTGCTGGTGCTTCCCCGTAGCCGCGGGCTTGCAGCCTGCGGAATCCGGCCCGGTGCTGGTGCTTCCCCGTAGCCGCGGGCTTGCAGCCTGCGGAATCCGGCCCCGTCCAGCAGCACCGCACCTGCGTCTGCTAGGGTTTCAGCCATGGACATGGCGGCGGCAGAGGCGTGGCGGTGGCTGGTCGCCCTCTGGCCCCACCTGACCGCAGCAGCGATCCTGGCCCTGACGATCATTGCGTCTGCGCACGCGATCCTCGTGAAGCGGGACACCCGCTCCACGATCGGCTGGGTCGGCCTGATCTGGCTTTCCCCGGTGTTCGGGGCGATCGCCTATGCGGTG
>JBJTQP010000054.1:0-4524 GCA_046075685.1 Planctomycetaceae bacterium
GGAACGGCGGCTCCTGGATGTAGGTGCTGGTGGCGTCCCAGTCGTAAAGTTCGCCGGAACTCGTCGGCACGGCGTTCCACCGCGGGTTCGACTCCCAGACGTTGTCGTACCGCTTCTGAAACTGCGTCGGCACCACGCTCGCCTCGACCGTGGTCCGCACCTCGTCGGCCGTGGGCCAGATGTCCCTGAGATAGACGGGCTTCCCGTCCTTGCCGGTGCCGAGCGGCTCGGTGGCGAGGTCGATGTCGGTCGTGCCGGCCAGCGCGTAGGCCACCACGAGCGGCGGGCTCGCCAGCCAGTTGGCCTTCACGAGCGGATTGACGCGGCCCTCGAAGTTGCGGTTGCCGGAGAGCACGGCGGCGGCCACGAGGTCGCCCTCGGTGACGGCGGCCGCCACGTGATCGGGCAGCGGCCCGGAGTTGCCGATGCAGGTGGTGCAGCCGTAGCCCACCGTCTCGAAGCCGAGGGCGTCGAGATCCTTCTGGAGGCCCGACTTCTCCAGATAGTCGGTGACCACGCGGGATCCGGGGGCGAGGCTCGTCTTCACCCACGGCTTGGTGGCGAGCCCCTTGGCCACGGCCTTCCGCGCCACGAGTCCCGCCGCCACCATCACGCTCGGGTTGCTCGTGTTGGTGCAGCTCGTGATCGCGGCGATCACGACCGCGCCGTGGCCGATCTGGTCGGCATGGCCGTTCTCGCGAACCGTGCCGGTGCGGGCGAGGGCCGGTCCCTCGAGGGCGAAGCCTCGCTTGGCCGTGGGCGCCGTGAGCGACTCGGCGAAGGCCTGCTTCACCTGCACGAGCGGCACGCGGTCCTGCGGCCGCTTGGGGCCGGCGAGGCTTGGCACCACCGTGCCGAGATCGAGGGTCAGCCGCGACGTGAACTCCGGAACCGGCGCGGCCGCGGTGCGGAACATCCCCTGCTCCTTCATGTAGCGTTCGACGAGCGTCACCTGCGCGGCCGGACGGCCCGTGAGCCGGAGGTAGGCGAGCGTCTCGTCGTCGACCGGGAAGAAGCCCATCGTGGCGCCGTACTCGGGGGCCATGTTGGCGATCGTGGCCCGATCGGCGAGCGACATGCCGGCGAGGCCGGGCCCGAAGAACTCGACGAACTTTCCGACCACGCCGGCCTTCCGCAGGATCTCGGTCACGGTGAGCACGAGATCCGTGGCCGTGGCCCCGGCGGGCAGATGGCCGGTGAGCTCGAAGCCGACGACCTCGGGCAGGAGCAGCGACAGCGCCTGGCCGAGCATCACGGCCTCCGCCTCGATGCCCCCCACGCCCCAGCCCACCACGCCGAGGCCGTTGATCATCGTGGTGTGGCTGTCGGTGCCCACGAGCGTGTCTGGCACGGCGACCTTCGCCCCCGGCTTGCCCGTGGGATCGTCGCGGAGGAACACGCACCCGGCGAGATACTCGAGGTTCACCTGGTGCACGATGCCGATCGCCGGCGGCACCACGCGGAAGTTGCGGAACGCCTGCTGGCCCCAGCGGAGGAAGGCGTACCGCTCGGCGTTGCGGCCGAACTCGATGTCGACGTTCTTCTCGAGGGCGTCGCCACTGCCGAAGAAGTCGACCTGGACCGAGTGGTCGATGACGAGGTCGACAGGCACGAGCGGGTTGATCTTCCGCGGATCGCCGCCGAGCCGCTTCATCGCGGCCCGCATCGCGGCGAGGTCCACCACGCAGGGCACGCCCGTGAAGTCCTGAAGCACCACCCGCGCCGGCTTGAAGGGAATCTCCTCCTCGGCGGGCTTGGCGGCGTTCCAGCCGGCGAGCGTGCGGATGTCGCGCTCTGTCACCTCGTAGTCGTCGCAGGTCCGCAGCAGGGCCTCGAGGACCATGCGGATCGAATAGGGGAGCCGTGACGTATTCGTCACCCCGGCGTCATCCAGGGCCCGCAGGCGGTAGAGCGTGGCAGGGCCGGAGCCCGTCTCAAAGGTCGCGCGGGCGGAAAACGGGTCGGCAGGCGATGCGGCCATGGGCAGGGGGCTCAGGGGGGGCGGGACGGGAGGGGCGAGAAAGAAGACTGAGACGTCGGTAGCGTATCGGCCCGGGGTTCCCCGGAGAAGCATGCCGCGGAACTGTCCGACGGGACCCTGGCCCAGGGGCGGCCACCCTCACCAGGAGCCGGCAGAAACGCCCCAAGCCGCAGGGTTTTCCACCAACAGACCGTCCCCAGGCAGAGCCAAAAAAAATGATTCGACGCCACCGTTCATCGTCTGGTATGGTTGAGCAGGCGGGCGGCAGGGCGCCCTCCCCACCCAAAACACCCACGACTCTTTTCAGCGGCTGTTCCCCCCCCCCCAAAGACCCACACTTCTAGAGCCGCTACCGGACCCGTGGTTTTCGAACCACGGGTCCTTTTCTTTTGGCGGTGATTCTTTGGCCGTGTCGTGTGGTGGCGGTCCTTGCTCCAGGCGTTTCCGCGCCGGTGCGGGATGTGGTTCCGTGGGTGAGGCTCGCCAGCCGCTTCAGCCGCCGATCGTGCCGCGATCGAGCAGTCCGTCGACCAGCGCCGACCGCGTGTCGATCGGCCATGTCCGGCGTTTCGCTTCCGTGGCTGCGAGGATCTCTCGGGTGCGCATCAACCGTCGGCCGCCCGACTGGGCGTCGTAGGCATTCATCGCAATGGTCAGCCTGCGATCAGGAGCCACCTGGCCGTCGCCATCGCGCAGCGTCACCGGCTTTCTGTCGTCACCCAGGACGACGTCGAGCGGCCACAGGGTGCGATCGGAATCCTTCTGCCTGGCATCCTCGGACACGATTGCCAGCAGTTCGGCCGCCGTCACCTCGGCGGTCACGAGCATGTTCTCGTAGGGAATGATCCGCCAGCAGTCGGCCACCGTGAGGGGCCCGGCGGCGACGTCTCCCGTGCCGAACGTGCCGTGAAAGACCGCGTCGACCCGCGTGCCGCAACGCTGGAGCGCCGCCGCAAAGGTCTCACAGAGCAGCCTGGCGAGGCCGCTGCCCCGCCCCTTTCCGCCGATCGGCTGCGCGACGGTCGCCACGCGGCGGGCAAGCGTGGCATCGGCCTCCTCGAGGCCCGGTCCGGCCGCCGCCATCACGCCGGGATCGAGCTCGAAGCGGTCGTCCATCAGGATCGTGAAGGCCCGGCGATCGATGAGTTTCCGTGTCTCCAGATTGAACGTGAGATCGATGCGGCCGCAGTGAATGCCGTGATAGCTCGCCTGCGAACAGAGCACGTCGTGCAGCGTCCAGGACGGCTGATCCTGATGGGAATGGCCGGCAAGGTACACGTCGACGCCGTCGACATCGCGGAGGATGGATCGCACGGGATTCGCGTAGTCGTCGTTGAAACGCCACCCCATGTGCCCGGTCACCACCACGGCGTCGGCCCGCTCGCCCCGCGCCTCCTTGACGGCCGCTACGAGCGCCGCAGCGGGATCGGTCGCCTCGACGCCGCCGAGCAGATCCGGCGGCAGCCAGTAGGGAAGGCCCGGCGTGATCAGGCCGATGATCGCGATGCGAAAGCCTCCCACCTCCTTCATCGTCCAGGGCAGCACCCGCTGCCATGCGCCGGTGAACTCGCCAGCCCCCCTGCCGTCTCTCGCGATGTTGGCCGTAAGCACGGGCGACGCGGATCGCGACAGCAGCGCGTCGAGTTTCTCGGGCCCCCAGTCGAAATCGTGGTTGCCGAGCGTCCAGGCGTCGTAGCCGAGCCGATTGAACAGGTCGATCATCAGCAGTCCGCCGCTCCCCATGCTCACCGCAGTGCCCTGCACGACATCGCCTACGTCGACCGTGAGCGAGTGCGGGGACTCGCGCCGCCACTGGCGGAGACAGGTGGCGCAGCGGGCGAAGCCGCCCACGTCGTGGAGCCCTTCATACGTGCTCGTCGGGAGGATGCGTCCATGGAGATCGGTGGTGTGGAACACCGACACCGTGCGGGCGCGTCCCAACTCGGCGGCCCAGCTGGATGATGCGCTGACCGCAGTCGATGCCGCGACGCCCGCGAGAAACTGCCGGCGGCCGACGCCCGCTTGCAGGCCGTTCGCTCCGGAGTGGGTCCGTGACCGTCTCCCACGCTGCATGTGCATGGCCTGCACGGCTCACCGCCTTTCGTTGCACCACCGGGCACCCATGAACCATCGGTACACGCAATCCCGCCGGCTACTTCGGAGAATACCGGCCTTCCGAAGCAGGCAAAAACTTGGCGAAAAACACGCCATGTGCGGATGATTTCGGGGTCACACGAATTTTTTTCTCGGGTGCTTGACAGCATTGTTCCGGGCGTATAGTTTGCAGGGGTTGTTGGAAGTCAGCGACGGTTGGCTCCGAATCAACGAGATCGATGGATCGATTCTGAAAGGGCAGCTACTGACCTCGTGCGAGCGACGTTGCGGCAGGTGACCCGGGGATGCCCGGTATCGCCCGTTCGAACGCACTCGAGGAAGTAGCTCCAAGGCCCTTCGTGCTGGGAACTTCTTTCCCGGTATTCCTAGGGTTTCAAAGCACCTCTCCGGGCATCGTTTCGTCTTCATTTCCCGGGCTCTCTCCTGGG
>JBJTQP010000055.1:0-13321 GCA_046075685.1 Planctomycetaceae bacterium
TGGGGGCGGTGGCGGCGAGAAGTCATTCATCCTTACTCCAAGAGATCTCCTCCGGTCCGGAGACGGTAGGGCCCAAGAAGGCAACGACTCGGGTCCGATGCTGGAGGAGAAGTCGGATCGCCTCATAGTAGCGATGAAGCCCGTGAAAGCGGGCGGAGCGAAGGGGGCGATGGATTTTGAAGCATGAGATCACGCCAACTGAAGTTCGTGTTTGCCGCCAGCCCGCAAGGGGGCGGGAAGTCAGGACCGTCGGACGCATCCGCCGGCAGAGACTTCCTGCTGCACAGAGCGAACCGCAGGACAGCGAGCGATCTCGGCGCCAGGGCACTGGCCTCTGGTCAAACGCTGTTGTTCGACCTGTGAGACTGAAATCCAAAGAGCCGGATGTGTGACCCACAAGTCCGGTTCTGGGAGAGGCCTGGGGGCGAAAGCCCCCGGGCCTACTCGACCGGCGACGGGCATGGGCAGCCCCGAGCCTCACGAACGCGCGAGGCTCTCGTGTGAGCCGTGTCAGTCCTTGCGATCGGCTGGCGGTGGAGCCACTCGGGCCAGCAGGGCGGCAAGGCCTTCGAGCACCTCGCCCCGGCTCGCGGCGGCGTCGGCACCGGCTGCGACGGCGGCCGCCAGCCGTTCCTTCCAGACGTGCGGCCCGAAGGCGATCACGATGCCGGCGGACCGCACCGCGGCGCGGGCGGCAGCCACGGCGGCCGCGGTGTCGGGGCAGGCCTGCACGTCGAGCAGCACGATGTCATAGGGCCCGGCCGCGGCCGCGGCCGGGGATCCGGCGATCTCGATCACGAGCCCGCTCGACTGCCCGGCGAGCCGGCTCGATGCCAGCAGATCGGTGGTCACCAGCAGAACGCGTCGCTGCTGCGTCGGGATGCTCATACCGCCTCCGGCCCCCGCACACCCCGGTAGAGCTGCACCGCGTCGGCCATCGGCATCACGTACATCAGGCTCTCGGCGTCATGGCCGGCGGCCAGCACGTCGCTGATCGCCGTCACGGTTCGATCCACGAAGTCGTCGTTGACCGCGATCTCGAGCATCGTCTGCTGGGCCAGCGGGTCGGCCTTGGCAAGATCGTATCCGTGCGCGTCGCAGACGGTCAGGCGGGTCACCTGCACCGCCGCCAGCGCGTGGCGGACACTCTCGACCTCTGCCGGCCTGATGACCGCGACGATCAGCCGCATCACCCCTCCAGGTTCCCGGTTCAGGGCCGTGGCAGCACGACGTTCGCGTCGAGCGCCTTGGTGATCCGGGCGTCGAGATCGGCGAGGTGGGCCCGCGAATAGTCGTCGAGCCGCACGTCCTCGCGGGCCAGCAGCCGCCTGATCGACGCCGACATCTCACGGAGGCGGGCTGCCGCCAGCGCCTGCGCGTCCGCGGGCGCGGCGGTGCCGAGAACCAGTCCGCAGAGCCGCGACACGTACGACCGCTGCAGGCCGCGCCGCAGGCTGGCGATCGCCGGCTTGCGGACGGTGTAGTCGCCGGGGCCGATCGCATCCACCTCGGCCATCACCGCCGCCGAGAGCCGCTCGAGCAGCTCCGCCACCGTGAAGGCGTCCTGGTCGCTCGAGACCCGCAGTTCTCCGTCGTGGATCCTGTCGAGCGTGAGCGGGTCGAGCAGCCGCCCCAGCACGCGGTCCTGCCACATCAGCACCACCTCGTGCACCGGGTAGTCGTCGCGGCTGGCCTCGGTGGTGCCCCAGTGGGACCAGCGGGTGGGCACGAGCTGATTGAGCAGGTCGGGCGGAAACGTGAACGGCTCCGCCGCGAACATCCGCTTCGCCAGCAGGTCGACCGCCGCCCGCTGCCGCGCCGGCGCGACGACCGCGAATGGCGGCCGGGCGTCGGCGTCGCCGCGATGGCTCCGCGACGTGGTCACGCCGCCCACCAGCCGGGAGGCCAGGGCCATCGCCTGCCCGTGCGCGGAGAGCAGCACGCCGAACGCCTGCCGCACCCGCTCGTAGCCGGGCGTCGTCCCGTCGGCCTCCTTGGCCGTCAGCCGCTCCGCGATCTGCGGCAGGAGCTGGGCCACGAGGTCGGCCCGCACGGTGGCGAACTCGACGGGATCGTCGCCGAGGTCGAAGCGATTCGAGAACGGATCGGGGTCGCCCGCCTCGGTGTCCTCGTCGGTGGCGTACGCGAGCGCCGGGTCGCCGCTCCGCGACGCGATCTTCGCCAGCTCCGCCCGCTCGGCATCGGGCGTGCCGCCGGAAAACTGCCGGTAGCCGTACTCGATGGCCCACATGTCGTAGGGGCCGAGGTGGGCGGCGTAGTAGTCGCCCTGCGTCCGGCCCGCCGGCATGATGTTGGCGGGCACGTAGTCCATCACGCTCGTGCTGCCGCCCGCCTGCGCGGTCTTGGCCACGTCGTTGAAGTCGGCAAGCGAGCGGAACGCCGATCCCTTGAAGTTGTGCCGCAGCCCGAGGGTGTGGCCGACTTCGTGCATGGCGACCAGCTTCAGGCCCTGCGTGACGAGCTTCTCCCGCGCCTGCTCCGAGAGTCCCCCCGCCGCCGCGTTCACCGCCAGCGCCGTGGCCGCCAGGGCCGTCTCGCGGGCATGGCCGTCGAACAGCCGGCAGTCGCAGGCGGGGCCGCCGTGCCCGGCGACGTGCGTCGGCAGGTCGCCCGTCAGCAGCGCCACCGACTGCGGAGTGAAGGTCTCGTACGGCTGTCGCCAGAACTGGAGAAAGTCGCCGTCGAAGATGATGTCGGCGTCGAGGATCTGCCCCGTGCGGGGATTCACCCGCGACGGGCCCATGGCGAAGCTCTGCCCGGCCGTGATCCAACGGAAGGTGTTGTAGTTGACGTCCTCCGGATCCCAGTCGGCGGCGTCGGGCTGCTGGCGGACCTCGATCGCGGACGCGAAGCCGGCCTTCTCGAAGGCCTCGTTCCAGGCCTCGATTCCCTCGCGGATCGCCTGCCGGTGGCGGAAGGGCACCGTCCGCTCGATCCAGAACACGATCGGCTTCCGCGGCGGCGAGACGGCCGCCGCCGGATCGGCCTTCTCCAGCTGCCAGCGGTTGATGAAGCGGACGAACCGATCCTCGTCGACCTTCTGGGAGAAGTCCTTGAGCGCGGTGACGAAGTAGCCGACCCGGTCGTCCGCGAGCCGCGGTCGGTACGAGTTCTGCGGCAGGAGGCTGATCGAGTAGTGCACGTTGACCGTCGCGCCACGCGAGTCGGGCACCGTGTCGTATTCGGCGGTGCCTCCGGAGCCGTACGTGGCTGCAACCTGCAGTTCCACGTTGTCGGGAAACGCCTTGGCGCTGGCCCACGTGGAGCGGTCGGCGGCGAACGAGAACCCGGGCAGCGAGCGTGAAATCTGCGGCAGGTCGCTGAAGAACACCTTGGCGAGGTCGATCACGGGGCCGCCGCCGGGGCCGATGGTGACGATCGGCACGCTGAACAGCACGCTGTCGGTGTAGGCGAGCCCCACCGCCCGCTCCTCCGGGCTGCCCTTGTCGGCGAAGAAGCGGACGTTCTTGCGGACCACGTGCACGTTGTCGTCCACCTTCCGCAGCGTCCACACCCAGTCGTCGCCGTGGCCGACGCTCATGCCGCCGAGGATCGAGCGGTCGCCGATGCCGCGGGCGATCGAGATCGTGACGAACAGCTCCTTGCCAAGCAGCGGCTCCGGCACCTCCGCGAACACCTTGTCGTCCTTCCGCCAGAGGGTGATCAGGCCGTCGAGGCGACGAGCGTCCTTGAGGACCACGGCGAACGGGGGCTTGGCGGGCTTGTCGCCGGGCTGCGGCTGCTGCGGGGCCGGCGTCGGAGCGGTGGCGGCGGCTGGCGGCGGGGTGCTCGGGGCGGCAGGCTCCGCCTTCCTCGGCTCCGCCTGAGCCGGCGTCTCGGCCCGGGCGTGCGCCGCCCAGAGCACGGCGACGACCACCCCTGCCACTGCGAACGGACCCCGCACCGACCCTCGCACCAACGACATGACGAGCTCCTGAAACCCTTGAAAAACCTCGACGGAGGCCCTGGTCGAAGCGTAGCATCGCCCGCATGGGTCGACCAATTTCCGGCGGATCCGCAGGGCCGATGGCCGTTTCGGACCAGATCGACGCGGCCGCACGCGGCGTCGTCGTCGCCTTCGGCTGCGATCCGATGACGCTCGAACGGCTGGGCGGCGGGGGCTTCAGCGGGTCGATGATCATCCGGGGCCGGGCCGGTGATGCGAGCCTCGTGTTCAAATCGTTTTCGCCGGCGGCGCGTGATCGCGTGGCGTGGGCCCACCGCCTGATGCGGCAGATGCGCTCAGCAGGCTGCCGCGAGGTGCCGGAGGTGTTCGAAGCCGGCGGTGGCGACACGATCGTGATGGACGCCGCGGGCCGGCTCTGGGAAGCCGTGCGGCACATCGACGGCGCTGCCACCGAGACGCCGTCGGCGGATCAGGCCGCTGCTGCCGCCGCCGCCCTTGCCAGGCTGCACGTCGCCGCGGCCGCGTGGCCGGCTGCGCCGCCACGGATGACCCCGGCGCCGGCGGTCGTCCGCCGCATCGAGCAGGCCCGCCGGCTGGCGGCATCACCATGGGAGCAGCTGCGTGTCGCGATCCCTCGCGGGAATCGGCTGGCAGCCGACCTTGCGGAGCGATTGCCTCGCGTGGTGGCGGTCGCCCGTGCCGAGGGCTGTGGCGACATGCTGCAGCGCGTGGCCGCGCTGCAGGCCCCGTGCACTGAGGTGCAGGCCGTGCTGCGTGACATCTGGTTCGACCACGTGCTGTTCGCCGTCGATGAGCCGGCCCGGGTCGCGGGCATCGTCGATTACCATGCCGCCGCAGTCGACACACCGGCGACCGACGTGGCGCGATTGATCGGAAGTTGGCGTCGCATGGCGGCGGTCAGCCCCGATGCCGCCTGGCCTGGAGCCATCGCCGCCTACGAAGCGGTCAGGCCGTTGTCGCCGCTGGAGCGGTCGCTCGTGCCATGGCTTGATGCGAGTGGCACGGTGTTGGCACTCGACAACTGGATCCGGTGGATCCTCATGGAAGGCAGGTCATTCGGGCAGGATGGGCTAACGCTGGCGCGGATTGACGCATTGATCGGCCGGCTGGAACGGTCGATCCGCTGGCTGCATCGCCCGTGGTCGCCGGTTTGACCGCTGAAAACTGCAGTCACTAGACTTTGGGGGTCGAAAAAAGGGCATTCTGTTCCGGGTGATGAGCCTCGTCCTCGGGCTCTCGCATCCTCACCCCCTCCTTCCGCACCATTCCGACGCACCGCATGCCGTTCACTGCTCTCTGTCGGCCCGGGACCCTCGCGCTGGTCATCGTGGCCGCGTTGACGTCGGGCGTTCGGCCATCGGCCGGTGATCGTGCGGGTCCACTCGGCGTTTCCGGTCCGGCCGGGGCTGTCCGTCCGGGTGACGCCGCGGCTGCGGCTGGTTTTGCCATGCAGCCGGCCGCCGACCCCCTGGCGGCGGTGACCGCGGCCCTCGGCGATCCGGTCGTCGTGGCGGCCCGGATCGTTTCCGGGGAGAACGGCGGCCCGGAGCGGCTGGCGGTCACGGCCACGCTCGAAAGCGGCTGGCATCTCTACGCGGTGACGCAGCAGCCGGGCGGCCCACTGGCCACCCGCATCTCGATCGACGCAGATTCTCCGCGGCAGGTGGCCGGACCCTTCGTCGCCGATGTCGAGCCCCAGCGGAGGACGGTGGACGACGTGCCGGCGTGGAAGGGCCTCGTCATCGAGGAGCACTCCGGAACGGTCACGTGGCACGCGGCCCTCGCCCCCGGTGCAGGCGCCGTCCGGGGCGCCGTGCGGGTGCAGATGTGTCAGGACACCACGTGCCTGCCGCCGCAGACGATCGCCTTCGTGGCCGGCGACACGGCGTGGACAGAGGCTCCCGGCGCGACGGCGGCCCCCGTCGAGCACAAGCCTGAGCGGTCGCACGTGACGGTGCGGGTGGCAGCCGGCCGCAGGGATGGTGGCGGCCTGCCGCTCGCGGTCGAACTTGTCCCCGACGATGGGTGGCATCTCTACCGGCCCGCGGACACCGCCAAGAGCGGCGTCGGCCAGGGCAAGCCCACCATCGTGGCTTCGGGAACGGCGACGTCCCACGCGGTGCTGCGGGCCGCGGTGCGACGAGCCGCGCCGACGAGTCACGCACCGCTCATCGAATCCGGTGCGGTCGACGGGGCGGTTGCCCTCGATGTCGCGCTCGACCCCGCAGCGGATCCGATGGGTGCCATCATCGGCTTCCAGACCTGCAGCGAGCAGACCTGCGACGCGCCCGCCGCGGTGCGGATCGTCGTGACTCGGGACGGTCAGGTGTCGTTCGAGGCGGCACGGTATGCCGAGGCGGCCGCCGGCGTGATCCCGCTGGCAGCGGCGGCCGTGACGCCGACGTCGGCTGGGGGGGGCGGGCAGGCCGACGACGGCCCTGCGATCGCCGCGCTCCCCGCCCACGTGGCGGCGGCGTCGGTCCCAGCCACGCAGGGCCCGTCCACGATCTCGCTGCCGCTCGCGCTGCTCATGGGCCTTGCCGGCGGCCTGCTGCTCAACCTCATGCCCTGCGTGCTGCCCGTGCTCGGCCTCAAGCTGATGTCGTTCGCCCAGCAGTCGGGACGCGACCGCCGCGAGGTCTTCCAGATGAATCTCTGGTACTGCGCGGGCGTGTTCGCCGTGTTCTTCGCGTTGGCCACGGCCAGCGTCGCGGCCAACATCGGCCTGGGGCGGGCCAACCTCGCCTGGGGCGAGCAGTTCACCTCGGCGGGGTTCAACATCGCGATGATCGCCGTGGTGTTCGCCTTCGCCCTGTCGTTTCTCGGCATCTGGGAACTGCCGATTCCCGGGTTCATCGGTGAGAAGGCCGGGCACGTGCAGTCGCAGGAGGGGCCCGTCGGGTCGTTCCTCAAGGGGGCGCTGAGCACGGTGCTGGCGACGCCCTGCAGCGGGCCCTTCCTCGGGCCCGTGTTCGGCTTCACCCTGGCGCAGCCGACGGCCGTGACCTACGCCGTGTTCGGGGCGATCGCCGGGGGCATGTGCCTTCCCTACGTGCTCGTGGGGCTGGCGCCGGGCCTGGTGAAGGTGCTTCCCAAACCGGGCGCCTGGATGGCCACCTTCAAGGAGGTGCTCGGCTTCGTGATGCTGGGCACAGTCGTCTACCTTTTCACGATCCTGCACCACGACTGGTTCGTGCCCACGCTCGCCCTGCTGGTCGGGATCTGGGCGGCGTGCTGGTGGGTGGGCAAGGGCCAGGAGACGACCGGCGTGGTCGGCTTCGGACGCTGGGTGCAGGCGGGCAGCGTGGCCGCCGTGGTGGGCTGGGCCGCCTTCACGCTGCTCGCACCGGGCGCGTCGCTGATCGAGTGGGAGCAGCCCTTCTCCCGTGGCCGGATCGCGGAGCTCCGCCGCAGCGGGGCGACGGTGATGGTCGACTTCTCGGCCGACTGGTGCCCGACCTGCAAGTTCAACCTCGCGTATGCGATCGAGACCGACCGGGTGAAGCGGCTCGTCGACCGCAACCGTGTCGTGCCGGTGCTCGCCGACTGGACCGACGGCTCCCCCGAGATCAAGCTCGCGCTGGAGGGCCTGCAGAGCCGCTCGATCCCGGTGCTCGCGATCTATCCCGCCGCCACGCCCGGCGGCGAGTGCCCCGAGCCGATCGTGCTCCGCGACCTGATCACGGAGCGTCAGGTGGTCGAGGCCCTTGAGCGGGCGGGCCCGTCGAAGCCCGGCGCGGGGCCGGTTCGTTCCGCATCGGCCGGCCGGGCTGCCGGCCACTGAGAGGGGTCGCGCGTGATGCTCGGGCCTTCGGGTGGCTCGGGGCTGCCCATGCCCGTCGCCGGACGTGAGCGTCGGGCATCCTGCCCTCCGCTCACTCGGAGGTGACTGCGCTCTCGCCCTCCGGGCTTCGCTGGTCACCTACGCCGGCTCTCGGGCATGGGCAGCCCCTCGCTGAGTCAGTTTCATTCGTAGCCGCGGTCATACGGCGGCTCTCGGGCGTGGGCAGCCCCGCGCTGGGATGTTCGTCGCCGCGGGCTTGCAGCCTGCGGAATCAGCGGCAGCCCGCCGATGCCGCTGCGCGGCTACCGCAGCACGACTCGTTCCGCATCGGCCTCGGCGGATCGCACTCGGCCGATCGTGAAGGTCTCGTGGCCGAGGTCGGCCAGCTGCTTCTGGATGCTCTCCGCAAAGTGCGGCGACACCACCAGCACCATGCCGACGCCCATGTTGAACACCCGCTCCATCTCGGCTGCCGCGATGCCGCCGAGTTCCTGCACCCAGGGAAACACGGGCGGCACGTGCCACGAACCCCGCTCCAGCACGACCTGCACCCCGGCGGGCACGATGCGGGCCAGGTTTTCGACGAGCCCGCCACCGGTGATGTGGGCGATGCCGTGCACCACCTGCTTCACGCGATAGTGGCCGAGCACGGCCTTCACCGCCCTGGCGTAGAGCCGCGTGGGCGTGAGCAGCACGTCGCCGACGCTCCGACCGCCGAGGGCCGCCACCGGATCGCTCGCCCGCAGCCCCCCGAGTTCGAACACCGCCTTCCGTACGAGGCTGTAACCGTTGGAATGCAGCCCGCTCGACGCCAGGCCCAGGGCCACGTCGCCCGGCTGGATCTGTCGGCCGTCGACCAGCCGCCTCCGCTCCACCACGCCCACGCAGAACCCGGCAAGGTCGTATTCGCCCGGATGGTACATGTCGGGCAGGATCGCCGTTTCGCCGCCCACCAGGGCGCACTCGCACTCCACGCAGGCGTCGGCGATGCCGCGGACGATCTGCTCGAGGAGATCGGGATCGTCCTGGGCGAGGGCCACGTAATCGAGGAAGAACAGCGGCTCCGCGCCCGTGCACAGCGCGTCGTTGACGCTCATCGCCACGAGGTCGATGCCCACGGTGTGGTGCACCCCCGCCTCGACGGCCACCTTGAGCTTGGTGCCCACGCCGTCGGTGCACGACACGAGCAGCGGATCCTCGTAGCCGCGGTTGAAGAGGCCCTTGAAGTCGAGCGCGAACAGGGCCGCGAACCCCCCCTCGGGGCTCAGCACCCGCGGGCACTGCGTCCGCCGCAGGTGCGCCGGCAGACGAGCCATGCCCTCGCGGTAGAGGTCGAGGTTCACGCCCGAGCCGGAATAGGTGGCGCCGTTCACGCCGCCATCATCCCCGCCGCCCGGGGCCTCGCAAGGGCCGGTGGTATCATTCGCGGATGCCGTCCCGCAGGCCCGCCCCCCGAAACCGCAGCCCGGCCCGCGGGCCGCTGCCGCCGCTGCAGTTCACGCAGCCCCTGCCCTACGGCGCCATCATCCGCGACGGCGGCGTGCAGTTCGTGGCCTACAGCCGCTCGGCCACGGAACTGAGGGTGCTGCTCTACGATTCGCCCGAGCCCGGACCGCCCGCCGAGACGATCCGGCTCGATCCGGCCCGCGACCGCTGGGGCGACATCTGGAGCGTGTTCGTGCCGGGGCTGGCCGCCGGCACGCTCTACCACCTCCAGGCCGACGGGCCCTACGAGCCCGACCGCGGCCAGCGGTTCGACGGCCGGGCGCGGCTCATCGACCCCTACGCCAAGGCCCTGGCCGGGGAGTTTTTCATCGACGACGACGGTCGGCTGGTGCCGCCGCGGTGCGTCGTGGTGGACGATGCCTTCGACTGGCAGGGCGACCGCCACCTGTGCCGCGGGCTCTCGGACAGCGTGATCTACGAGATGCACGTGCGGGGATTCACCGCCAGCCCGACGAGCGGTGTCGAGCATCCCGGCACCTACCTGGGCGTGATCGAGAAGATCCCCTACCTGAGGTCGCTGGGGGTGACGGTGGTGGAGCTGATGCCGGTGCACGAGTTCGCCGCCGCGATGCCGTCGGCCGACGGCGTCGTCCGCCGCAACTACTGGGGCTACGACCCCCTGGCCTTCTTCGCTCCGCACCGCGGCTACGCCGCCGACCCGACGCCCGGAGCGCAGGTCAGGGAGTTCAAGGAGATGGTGCGGGCGCTCCACGCCGCGGGCATCGAGGTGATCCTCGACGTGGTCTTCAACCACACGGCGGAGGGCAATCATCTCGGCCCCACGCTCTCGTTCAAGGGCCTGGAGAACCGGGTCTACTACATGCTCGGCGACGGCGGCGCGACCTACCGCAACTACACCGGCTGCGGCAACACCATCAACGGCAACCATCCGATCGTCCGCGAGCTGATCTTCCTCTGCCTGCGGAACTGGGTGCACAACTACCACTTCGACGGCTTCCGCTTCGACCTCGCCAGCGTGCTGAGCCGCGACCGCAGCGGCGACCTGCGGCCGAACCCCCCCGTGGTCGAGGTGATCACCGAGGACCCGGCCCTCGCCGACACCAAGATCATCGCCGAGGCCTGGGACGCCGCGGGCGCCTACCAGGTGGGCTCCTTCGCCAGGCTGCGGTGGGCGGAGTGGAACGGCCGCTATCGCGACGACGTGCGGCGGTTCTGGCGAGGCGACGCCGCGCAGACGGGCCACCTCGCCACCCGGATCGCCGGCTCGAGCGACCTCTACGCCGAGCATGGCCGCCAGCCGTGCCACTCGATCAACTTCGTGACCTCGCACGACGGATTCACGCTCGCCGACCTGGTGAGCTACCGCGAGAAGCACAACGAAGCCAACGGGGAGGGCAACCGTGACGGCGACGACAACAACATCTCCGAAAACTACGGCGTGGAGGGGCCGACGCGGCGGCCCGACGTGGAGGCGGTGCGGGCCCGGCAGATCCGCAACCTCCTGGCCACGCTGCTGCTCAGTCAGGGCGTGCCGATGCTGCTCGGCGGCGACGAGTGCCGTCGTAGCCAGGGGGGCAACAACAACGCCTGGTGCCAGGACAACGAGGTCTCATGGATCGACTGGACGCTCGTCGACCGGCACGCCGACCTGGTGCGATTCGTTCGCGAGCTGATCCGGTTTCGCCGCGGCAATCCCACGCTTCGGCGACGGTCCTTCCTCGCGGGCGGCTCGAGCGGATCCGGCGCCCTGCCGGACGTGGAGTGGTTTGGCCCCGACGGGGCGCCGATCGACTGGCATGCGGCCGACGGTGGTCTCGCCTGCTTTCTCGCCGCCCCGACGCCCGAGCGGCTCGCGGCGGGCAGCGATCTCGAGGCCGGTGGAATCACCGGGGTGCCGCGGCACGTGCTGATCGTGGTCCATGCGGAGTCGACGCGGAAGTCGTTCGTGCTGCCCAAGTCCACGGTCATCCGGACCTTGCCGTGGCGACGCTTCGTTCACACGGGCCTCGCCTCCCCCGACGACCTGATTGCCGACGCGGCCGGCCCACTGGTGGACCTCGACAAACCGCTCGATCTTCCGGGCCGGTCGCTCGTCTGCCTCGTGGCCAGCCCGGCGGAGGCCGTGGCGACCCAGGCGGTGGCTCCGCGAAAGTGACCGTGCCGGCTACCATAGGAACACCTTGGTGGCGGCGTGCGTCGCCATGCGTCACTGCCTTCATGAGGGTCACCATGCCTCCGATGTGGTTCTCGCCGGTCCGTCCCCAACGTGCCGCGTCGCGGCTTGTGCCCCTGCTTTCGCTGCCCGTTCTCTGGCTGGTCGTTCTCTGGCTGCCCGTGTTCTGGGGCTGCGGTCCCGCGGCACCGCCGGCGTCGTCGCCGCGTCCCGTCGCCGGCCACGACACCGAGCATGACCATGATCACGGCCACGAGCATGCCCCCGGGCACAGGGACGCAGCCACGGCATCGTTTTCCGACGGCGTCCGCGAACTCGAATCCCTGGGCAGGGACCTGGCTGCGAAGCTCGCGGAGGACGCCGGCGACGCCGCCGACGAGGTCGTCCACGGCATCGGGCACCTGCTGGAGGAGATTCGCGCCCGGGCCAAGGCGGAGGGCCTCGCCGACTCTGCCGCCGCCCATCTCGATGAACTCGAGGAATGTTTCGGAAAGGTCGATGAGGCCTTTCATGCCGGGGATGCACAGGTGAGCCCCCGGGACGTGCTGGAGTCGGTGAAGGATCGTCTGGCGGCGGCATTCAAGGCGCTCACGGAGGCAACGCGATGAAGGTGGCGATCACGATCGTGCGGGGGATGCGAATGCTGTTTCCAGGCCTGGTGGCGGTGGCGTGCCTGGCGGAGGGGAGCGTCCGCGCGGAGATCGACGCCGCCTCGATCCGCGGCTCGATCCTGCTGGCGGAGGAGCCCGCCGGGGCCACGTCCATCACCGCTGCCAAGGCGAAGCTCGGCCCCGCGCCTCAACCGGTGATCATCGCCGGACGGATCGGCGGTCGCGGCACCTCGCCGTTCGGCAAGAACGAAGCCACGTTCTCGATGCTGGAGATCCCTGCCGACGATCATGCGGCGAAGCCGGGCCACAAGCCCGACGACTGCCCGTTCTGCAAGAAGCGGGCGGCCAACTCGCCGATTGCCGCGGTGAGCTTCGCGGGGCCTGACGGCAAGGTCATTCCGCTCGATGCCCAGAAACTGCTCGGCGTGGCCGAGGGGCAGGACGTGGTGGTCCGGGGCACAGGATTCTTCGACCCGAAGCTGGGCGTGCCGCTGATCCAGGTGTCGGCCGACGGGCTCTTCATCCGCACGGCCAAGTGACGCCATGCGGGCGGCCTTCAAGGAGTGGGCGGCGATCTGCCGGGCCTTCGCGGCGGGCCGGCAGGACGTGATCCTGCGGAAGGGAGGCATCGTGGAGTCGGGCGGCGAGTTTCGTCCCGACCATGCCTCGTTTCTCCTGCTTCCGACGTTTCTGCACCAGTCGCCCGAGAGCCTGATTCCCGCCGCCCACGACCTGCTCGCGGACATCGATGCCGACCGGCCGCCGGACGGGAGCGTGGTCTTTCACCACGTGGTCCGCGTGCTCGAGGCCCGGCGGGTGCTGCGGTTCGACGACCTCGCGGCCTATCGCGGCCGGCACGTCTGGTCCGACGCGGTGGTCGCCGAGCGGTTCCACCGCTGGAAGGACGAACTGCACGTGCTCGCGGTGACGGTGACACCCCTCGCGGCGCCGATCGCGGTGCCGTGGCACGAGTCCTACGGCGGGTGCCGCTCGTGGGTCGAGCTGCAGGAAGACGTGCCGGTAGGCCCGCCGACGAGCCTCTCGTAATCGAGGGACCGAGTGTTCCAGCCGCATCTCGCAAGGCTCCTCGAAAGGATCCGGTTCCCGGCGGGCACGGGGCCGCGTGCTTCGTGCCCGCCGGCATCGCAGCGACCGAGTCTGAGCGTCTGGCCTTCGACGACCGCGGCTCAGGCGAGGCGGCGCACGAGTTCACGGAAGGTCGGCCGGACAGCCTTGTGAAGATGCCGCGCATACGAGACATCAAGTCCGTGGATCGCGATGAGTTCCACCACATCGGCGAAATCGCGGTGCATGCGCCGGGGATCGCCTTCGCCGCA
>JBJTQP010000056.1:0-5300 GCA_046075685.1 Planctomycetaceae bacterium
TTCCACGTCAGGCACCACCCGGATCGTCAACAACACGATCTACCAGTCGGTGGGTGACGCGCTCGCCCTGTCGGGCGACCGGCTCAAGGTCGTCGAGAACAACATCATCCGCGTCGATGCCGGGTATGCGATCAACGTGGCCTCGTCGGCCATGACGGCGGTGCAGTCCAACAACAACCTGTTTGCACTCAGCGCCGATCCCAACGCCAGGGTCGGCCTCTGGGGCTCGACGCAGGCCACGACGCTCGCCGCCTGGCGGACGGCATCGAGCCAGGACGCCGCATCGTCCGCCGCCGACCCGCTCTTCCGCGACATCAACGGCGCCGACGACGTGCTCGGCTACGCGACCACGGGCAGCGGCTACGACGGCGGGCGCGACGACAACTTCGGCCTGCGGTTCGGCTCTCCGGCCATCGACGCGGCCAATGCGACACTGGCTCCGGCCACCGACATGTTTGGCAACGCCCGGGTGGACGACCCCGGCACGACGAACGTGGGCGGCAGCATCGCCGACATCGGCGCGATTGAGTTCATTTCCAGTTCCCTCGACGTCACGCCGCCCCGGATCACCGCGACCGTTCCCGCGCGGGTTTTCAGCCAGGGCACGTGGGGCATCACGACGCGGATCGACCTTACGTTCAGCGAAGCGGTCGACGCGATCGAAGCCCTGGCCGCGCGGAACTACCGGCTCGTCGAGGCCGTCAACGGCACCTTCGGCGACACCGATGACGTGGTGCACGGCCTCGTTCCGACGGCCTTGGTGACGGCCTCGGGCGGCGTCACGCAGGTCCGGCTGGCGATCGCCACGGCCGGCGGCCTGCCCAACGGCCAGTTCCGGCTCACGGCCCTCGGCGGGGCTGCCAACGGCATCCGCGACCTTGCCGGCAACATGCTCGACGGCAACGCCGACAGTAGCGCCGGGGGCGACTTCGTCCGCACGTTCACCATCAACCGTGCCCTCGACATCAACGTGCCCACCGGGCAGACCGTCACTGACGGCACGATCCGCACCGGCTCCTACCAGCTCGTCAAGCAGGGCGGCGGCACGCTGATCCTTGACAAGGCCAACAGCCACTCCGGCGGCACCGTCGTCGAGGCCGGCACGGTGGTCGTGAAGGATGCCTCGGCCCTCGGCACCGGCGAGGTTCGCATCAAGGCCGGGGCCACGCTCGTGATCGACGCGGCCGCGGGGACGGCCCTCGCGGCGAGCCTCTCCATCGAGACCGGCGGCCGGGTCGATCTCGGCACGGGCTCCATCACCGTCACGAGCGGTCTCTCACCCGAGGCGATCACCGGCATGATCACCGCGGCCCGAGGAGACGGCTTCTGGACGGAGCCCGCCGGGCTGGGCTCCAGCGCGGTCGCCGAGGCGATCGCCAGGGGCGTCTCACGAACGATCGGCTGGCTCGACAACGGCGACGGCTCGTTCACGATCGGGTTTGCGGCGCCCGGTGACTCGAACCTCGACGCACTCGTGGACGTGCTCGATGCCGCCAACTTCCTCGCCGGCGGCAAGTACGACGCCGCCACCACGACCTCGTGGACCGAGGGCGATTACAACCTCGACGGCATGCTGGACATCCTCGACACCGCCGACTTCCTGGGCACGGGGCTCTTCGATGCGGGCTTCTACGGGGCCGCTCCGCTGGCGGCCGCCGAGACGGTGCAGCTGGTGTCCGCGAGCGACTCGACTGCCGACTCGAGCACCGGCTCGACAAGCAGTCCGACCGGCACCTCGACTAGCGACCTCGCCTTCGCCGCCCTGGCGGCGCAGCAGGATGAGAAGGCGGCGAAGAAGCGAAAAGTGTTCGCCACGTTTCCCTGATGGCTTGGCGAATGAGAAAATGCCAGGACGACCGACCCCGCGATGATCGAGGGCGTCACCAGGCCGCGTTCGGCATGCTCGAGACCGACGTGCAGAAGCGGGTGGTGCACCAGCAGCAGGCCGCCAAGGCCTGAGGCGCGGCCTCCGGGGCTCCATGAGCAGCTACGACGAAACCGAGGAGTTCGAGCGCGCCAAGCGGGAAATCCACGACTTCCTGGCGCGGCTCGAGCAGCTCGCCCACCGCGATGTCGCGGCGGGCGAGTTTTTCGGTTTTATCCGCGAGGGCGTCCACCGGCTGATGGAGTCGGTGGCCGAGGCGGTGTGGCTCGTCGGAGACGGAGGGCAGGTCGAGCCGATCGTCCATGCCGGGATCGACGAGACCGGCGTGTCCGGCTCGCCGGAGAGTTCCGCCGCCCACAATGCCCTGGTGGCGGGGCTGTTCGGGAGCGGCACCGGCCTGGTGGTTCCGCCGGGCGGCACGATCAGCGGGCCCGACGGCGCGGTCGCGGGCACGAACCCGTCGGCGCTGCTGGTGATCGCCGCGCCGATCGACTGCACCGCCGGGCGGGCAGGGCTGATCGAGGTTTTCCATCATCCCAACCAGGATGACGTCCAGCGCGGCTACCTGCGGTTTACCGAGCAGGTGGCGGGGCTGGCCGCGGTCTATCTCGACCGGCAGCGGAACTCGCAGCAGCTCGCCGCGCAGCGGCAGCAGCTCGCCGAGGTCGACGCCCAGCAGACGGCGCTCTCGCAGGTCGAGCGGTTCACCCGGGCCGTCCACGAGTCGCTCGACCCGATCGCGACGGCCTTCGTGCTCGCCAACGAGGCCCGGCGGATCATCGGCTGCGACCGCGTGAGCGTGCTGGTGAAGCGGGGCCGCACGCTGCGGCTCGAGGCGGTCAGCGGCCAGGAGTCGGTCGAGCGGCGGGCGTCGGCGGTGCAGGCGATCGAGGCCCTCACCAGGGTCGTGGCCCGGGCGGGCGATCCGCTCTGGCATCCCGATGCCGCCACCGAGGTGCTGCCGCAGATCGAGCAGGAACTCGAGACCTACATCGACGAGTCGCACGCGACGGCGCTGGCGATCATCCCGCTGGCCAAGCCGCGGCCCACGCCCGTGGTGAAGCCCGGCGGCGTCGATGCCGTGGCCGTGGCCAAGGCGGAGGCGGCGCCCGCCGACACCCCCGAGCCGATCGGGGCCCTGGTGGCGGAGTGGTTCTCCTCGGCGGCGGTCGACGGCGGGCGGCGGGCGCGGGTGGAGCTGGTGGCCGAGCACGGCAAGGTGGCCCTCGCCAACGCGCTGGCCCACACCGGCCTGCCGCTCTATCCGGTGCTCAACTTCCTCGGCAAGTCGCGGGTGCTCACCACGGCCCGCAACCTGCCCAAGACGGTCGCCGCCCTGCTGGCCGCCGCCGCGGCCATTGCGGCCCTCGTGTTCGTGCCGGCCGAGCTGCGGCTGGAGGGCAAGGGCACGCTCGAGCCGGTGCACCGCCGGGAGGTGTTTGCCCAGATCGACGGCGTGGTCGAGCGGATCGAGCCGGGGGTCGAGGGCGGGGCCGAGGTCAAGGCCGGCCAGCTTCTCGCCACGCTCCGCAACCGCGACCTCGAGGTGGCGATCGCCGACGTGCTCGGCAAGAAGGCGTCGAGCGAGGAGCAGCTGGTCTCGACACGGCGGTCGCTGCTCGAAGACGACAAGGTGTCGGCCGACGAGAAGCTCAGGCTCGCGGGCCGCCGGGCCCAGCTGGAGCGGGAGGTGGAGAGCCTCGAGGCCCAGCTCGCCCTCTACGCGCAGAAGAAGAAGGATCTCGAAGTGCACAGCCCGATCGACGGCGTGATCGTGACCTGGCAGGTTCGCGACCTGCTCCTGCTGCGGCCGGTGGAGAAGGGCCAGGTGCTGATGAGCGTGGCCGACAAGACCGGCCCCTGGGAGCTCGAGATCAAGATGCCCGACGACCGCCTCGGCCACGTCAACCGGGCCGCCGCCGAGGCCCGGGCCGCCGGCCGGGAGCTCGACGTCGACTACATCCTCGCCACCGATCCGGGCACCCGGCATCACGGCGCCGTGAAGGAGATCCACGAGCAGGCCGAGGTGCACGGCGAGGAGGGCAACACCGTGCTCCTGCGGGTGACGATCGATCCCACGCGGCACGAGAAGGAGGAGCTCGGGGCGGGGGCGAGCGTGACGGCGCGGGTGGCGTGCGGCACGCGTCCGCTGGGCTACGTGTGGTTTCACGACGTGCTCGCGTTCATCCAGACCCAGATCCTGTTCCGGCTGTGGTAGGCCGCGGCGGCCCGGCCGCGGCGGAAGGAGGAATCATGAAAACCTGCGTGATGCTCGGCCTCGGCTGGGCGGTGTGCGGCGTGGCTGCGGCGGTCGCCGCCGATCCCGCGCCGGTGCCCGTGCTCGAGCGGTGCCTCGTGTCGCTGATCGACGAGGCCAAGCTCTCGGCCGGCGAGGCGGGCCTGCTCGTCGAGATGGCGGTCAAGCCGGGCGACCGCGTGACGGCCGGGCAGGTGATCGCCCGCATCAACGACGACCAGCCGCAGATGGCGAAGCTCCGCGCCACCGCGGAGTACGACCAGGCGGTCGCCAAGGCCAAGAGCGACGTCGACGTCCGGTATTCGCAGAAGGCGGAGGCCGTGGCCCAGACCGCCTTCGAGAAGGCCGAGCAGTCGCACCGCTCGGTGCCCGGCTCCGTGACCGACGTCGAGCGAAACCGGCTCCGCCTCGAATGGGAGAAGGCCGGCCTGCAGATCGAGCAGGCGCAGCTGGAGCGGGAGCTCTCCGCCCTCGCCGCCAAGGTCAAGGAGGCCGAGGTGGAGACCGCCGACATCGAGATCCGGCGGCGGCAGGTGAAGTCGCCGCTCGACGGCGAGGTGGTGGACGTGCAGGGCAACCAGGGGGAGTGGATGCAGGTGGCCGCGCCGCTCGTCCACATCGTCCGCACCGACAAGCTCCGCGTCGAAGGCTATGTCGACGCCGCCACGTGGGATCCGGAGCAGGTTCGCGGCCGCCCGGTGACGGTCGTTGTGCCGCTGGCCAGCGGCCGCTCGGAGACCTTCGAGGGCCGGATCGCCTTCGTCAGTCCGCTCGTGGAGAGCGGCGGCGACTACCGGGTGTTCGCCGAGGTGGCCAACCGCCGCTCCAGCGGCTCGGGCGAGTGGCTCCTGCGGGCCGGCCAGACGGCCACGATGACGATCCACTCCGATCGGCCCGCGGGGCCGTAGGAGGGTGTGCGGGGCTTCGTGCTCGCCAGGCCGCAGGCGTGCAGCCTGCGGCATGCGGGTGGCGTGTGTTCCTGTAGCCGCGGGCTTGTAGCCTGCGGAATGCGGGTGGCGTGTTTTCCCGTAGCCGCGGGCTTGTAGCCTGCGGCATGCGGGTGGCGTGTTTTCCTGTAGCCGCGGGCTTGTAACCGCTCATCGTCGTTGCGCCGATTCGCGCGTTGTTGCAGCGACTGAGCCCTGCCAGCCTCGCCTT
>JBJTQP010000057.1:0-8153 GCA_046075685.1 Planctomycetaceae bacterium
CGCTCGTGCTGCGCGAGGTATTCGTCGATGTTCGAGGCGATCAGGGAGGACTGGTGTGACATGTCTTAAGCCTTCGTGGTGTGGGCTCGGGGCTGCCCGTGCCGTCTCGCCGGACGCTCGCTGCGGGCATCCTGCCCTCCGCTCGATCGGCACGGGCAGCCCCTCGCAGCGTTCACTCTGCGCAGAGGAGATCATCTCGGGTTCAGGGTGGGGCTCCACTTCGACGCCATCGGCACAACGGCTGCAAGGGGCGTTCAGCGGCCGCGGGCTTCGCCGCGGTCCGCTGCAACGGCTGGAGTGGACTTCGCGTCAGAAGTACCCCTCCTTCTTCTTCTTTTCCATGCTGCCCGCCTCATCGGAGTCGATCAGCCGGCCCTGCCGCTCCGAGAACGTCGTGAGCAGCATCTCCTGGATGATCTCGGGAAGCGTGGTGGCGGTGGAGTCGACGGCGCCCGAGAGCGGGTAGCAGCCCAGCGTGCGAAACCGCACCCGGCGCATCTCGGGCTTCTCGCCGGGCTTGAGCGGCAGCCGGTCGTCGTCGACCATGATCATCACACCGTCCCGCCAGACGATCGGCCGCTCGGCGGCGAAGTAGAGCGGCACGATCGGGATGTTCTCGAGGTGGATGTACTGCCAGACGTCGAGTTCGGTCCAGTTGGAGAGCGGAAAGACGCGGATACTCTCCCCCTTGCGCACCTTCGTGTTGTAGAGGTTCCAGAGCTCGGGACGCTGGTTCTTCGGATCCCAGCGGTGAAACTCGTCGCGGAACGAAAACACCCGCTCCTTGGCCCGGCTCTTCTCCTCGTCGCGGCGGGCCCCGCCGAAGGCGGCGTCGAAGCGGTGCGTGTCGAGCGCCTGCCGGAGGGCCTGCGTCTTCATGACGTCGGTGTGCACCTTGCTGCCGTGCGTGATCGGGTTGACGCCCTGGGCGCGGCCCTCCTCGTTGACGTGCACGAGGAGCTTGAAGCCGAGTTGCCTGGCGACGTACTCGTCGCGGAGCCGGTACATGTCGCGAAACTTCCAGGTCGTGTCGACGTGGAGCAGCGGGAAGGGGGGCTTGGCGGGAAAGAAGGCCTTCTCGGCCAGGCGGACCATCACCGCCGAATCCTTCCCGATGGAGTAGAGCATCACCGGGTTTTCGAACTCCGCGGCCACCTCCCGGATGATGTGGATGCTCTCGGCCTCGAGCTGGCGAAGATGGGTAAGGTGGTACGAGGTCATCGACGTCCCGAGATGTTGCGGTGGAGCCCTCACTCTAGGCACACTATCGGATATCGGACAATCCGACTTGGATCGTCGAATCCCCGCCGAAATCCCACCACGAGGCTTCCCGATGACGCTCTTCACCCGCAGCCCGGCGCGGACGGCCGCGCTGGGCACGCTGGCCACGCTCGGCACCCTGGCCGCCCTGCCGGACGCGGCATCCGCCATCCCGCCCCGCGCCGAACGGGTGACCGCCCGGATCGCCGAACGCGCCTACGCCCGGCAGTCGATCGCCGAGGCGCGGGCCGCCCGGGCCGAGGCCCGCGTCGCCGAGATCGCCCCGCTGGTGCCCGTGCCCCCGCCGCCGCGTCCGGTGACGGTGCGGCGGATGGCGAGGGCCGGGGTGCCGCTGACCGGACCTGCTCCGGTGGTGGTGTCGGCGCCCTTGATGGTGCACCCTGCGGCGCCCGCGGTCGTCGCGGCGCCGCCAGCCGCCGCGCCGCGGGTCGTCGACACGACGCCCGCCCGGGCCCCGGCGCCCGCCCCAATCGCGACCGTGTCGCCGTCGCCCTCTGCGCCGTCGCCCTCTGCGCCGGCGGCCGCGGCGGACGTGGCCGACGACGGCACCCGCAGCGTGCTGACCACTGCCGCCGAGCCTGCAGCCGCACCACCGGGCCGCGAGCCCGCGGGTGGCCCCGTCACGCACCCGCCGATCGAACTGCTGCCGACCCCGCAGCCACAGTGAGCCGCCGGCCGGCGGCGGTCAGACGGCGCGGCCGTTGAGCACGAGGTTCGACGGCAGGGTCGCCGCCACGGCCGCCGCCTGGAATCCGAACGTCACCTCCGCGCCGGCGGCCACGCCCGCATTCCAGGATGCGTTGCGGACCACGTAGCGGCGGCCGACGTGGCTCACGATCACGCCGTTCCAGAGATTCACGATCTCGGCATCGAGATCGAACTCGAGCGTCCAGCCGTCGATCGCCGCCGCCGCGCCGTTCTTGATCGTGACGTCGGCCGTGAAGCCGCCGGGCCAGGTGTTCGTGAACGTGGGCGTCACGGCGAGGCCCGTCACCGGCGTCGTGCCCCCGCCGCCGGGCGTGCCCCCGCCGCCACCCGTGGTGCCGCCACCGCCCGTGTCGGGCGGCGGCACGACCACGCCGTCGGGCACGCGGCCGAAGAGCCGCACGCCGGCCTCGTAGACGGGCACGACATCCGACGTCACCGGGTTCGCACGATCGCTGCCGATGCCCTGGTAGGACCAGTCGTTGGCCGCCGACCAGGCCGCGGCGGGAACACCCTGCCGCACGCCGATCCGGAACTGCGCCTCGCGCCAGAAGGACGTGCCGCTGCCGGGAGCGAGCGTCGTGCCCGTGAAGTCCACCGTCACTGCGTAGATTCTCTTCACGGCGTCCCATGCCTGGAGCGTGCCGACGCGGCCTCCCTGCACGAAGCCGCCCGTCACCTGCACGTCCGCCGCCGTGTAGCCGGCGGCATACACCTCCGAGAGGTCGACGAAGTAGACGAACGACAGGCTCGACGACGGCCGGGCGGGCCAGGCGGAGCGGTTGTTGAGGATCGCGCGGACTTCCGTGAAGCCGCTGCCCGCCGTGTTCACCGCCGTCTGCACGAAGAACTCGTCGCCCGGCGTCTCGGCGGCCGGCGGCGGAGGCGCCACCGCTCCGCCGCCAAACTCGAGGTGCAGCCGGGCCACCGCCCCCTGGAAGCCGGCGTTGTAATCGAGGGCCACCTCGTTGCAGACGTAGTTGGTCCGCGAATCGACGTAGTCGGTGTCGCTCGCCGACTGCGGCCCCCCCACGAGCGCTCCGTGGAGCACGTGCCGGTTGTCGAACGCCGCGGAGATGTTTCCGTCGTACACGCCGCTCGCCCCGCGATGGTGCGGGTTCTTCGGCGGATTCACGCCGTAGCCCACCACGTAGCTCCGCCCCGCGGGATTGTCGCCCAGCATGTAGCGGATCTGGCGGACGGCGAAGTCGTGGTAGCGGCCGGAGTGATCGCGGACCGTGTCGGCGTAGACCAGCGCGATGAAGGAGGTGTTCGCGGCGTACCGCAGCGATCCCCAGGTGTCGAGGAACGCCAGACCGCCGGCGGTGGTGCGGACCTTGCCGTCGGCCGTGCCCACGGTCCACCAGTCGAGCCAGCGCTCCGCCTCGGTGCGGTATCTGGCCTGGCCCGTCTTGGCCGCGAGCAGCACGGCGGAACCGTAGACCTTGTCGTCCCAGGCCTGCGTCCACTGAAGCTTCTGGCCCGCAAGCTGCGTGTCGTAGACGGTCACGGCCCTGTCCAGCCAGGCCTGCTCGCCGGTCGCGGTGTGCAGCCAGAGGGCTGCCCAGCAGAGCTCGTCGTGGTAGCCGCTGAACGAGTTGTAGTAGGCCGCGGCGTCGGGAATGCTGTCGGAATACCGGCCGCGACAGGTGTCGGCGAACGAGTAGAGCTGCCGTGCATGCACCAGCAGCGTGTCGGCGTAGGCGGCGTTCGTCGGCCGAAACGCCACGCTCGCGGCGGCGAGCGCCGCGGCCGCCTCGGCCGCCACCTCCGACCCGGGCTTCGTGGGATCGAGCCGGTAGGCAGGCCGGGCCATCGCCATCACCTCCGGGGCGCCCCAGAAGGAATGGTCGGCCGACCCGTTGCCCACCTGGGCATAGAACACGTTCGGCTCGGGATGGGCCTTGATGATCCAGTCGGTGCCCCACTTCAGCGTGTCGAGCATCTCATCGAGCAGCCCGCTGGTCACGTAGGCCTGGCGATACTGCACGAGCCCCCAGCCGAGCATCGTCATCGTGGCGGTCATCGGCAGGCCGAACTTTACGTGGTCGCCGGCGTCATAGAAGCCGCCGCTCAGGTCGATCCCCACGTCGGCGCCGTCGGTGACGGCCGAATCGCCCCGCCAGCCCACGCGGAAGTTCGCCGGCAGGTCGCCCGAGCGCTGGGCGTCGTAGAACAGCAGCGACCGCTGGAGCACGTCGGCGTAGTTGAAGGCGGTCGTCGGTGGCGTGGGTGGAGGCGGAGGGGGCGCAACCGCATCGTCGTCGACGATCGTGGCCGTGGCCGTGGCCCGGCCGAGCGTCGCGTTCTCCGGATTCGACAGCACGACCGAGAAGGTCTCCGACGACTCGGCGACCGTATCGGCGACGACCGTCACGGCAACCGTCTTCGCCGTCTCGCCGGGGGCGAACACGAGCGTGCCCGTCGCCGCAGTGAAATCGCTTCCGGCGGTCGCCGTGCCCGCGGCCGTCGCCCACCGCACGGTCACCGGATCGAACGCCGGCGCCGACAGCGACACGCGAAAGCCGGCCGCGGTCCCCGATCCGCCGCCCCCACCGACCGCCGGAAACGTGAACTGCACCGGCACCAGCGGCGCGAGCTTCGCCATCTGGAGCGTCGTCCAGTCGTCGGCGAGGATGCCGCCGGTGTCGCCGGAGTTCGGGTTCCACGACCAGTAGGTCCAGCTCGGCCCCTGCTGCCCGACAGCGAGATCGACCGTGCCGTCGCCGTCGAGATCGCCCCGCAGGTAGTTCACGAAGGCCTCGTACCAGGCCCGGTCGCTCGCGGTCTCGAGCGTCGTGCCAAACTCGCCGAACAGCAGCGGCGCGGTGCCCGTGCGGAACAGTGAGCCCCACTGCGCGTCCCAGTGGGCAGGCAGGTTGGCCGGGTAGGTCGCCGCGGAGAACCAGGGCTGGGGATAGACGCTCGCCGGGTATTCGTGCGGCGAGTAGACGAGCCGGCCGGGCACGTTCAACCGCACCGGAGCCGCGCCGGCGGCCGAGAGGTTGCCGCCCCACCAGGTGGTGCCGGAGGGACCGGACTCGACGCCCTCGACGATGATCAGGAGGTTCGGGTTCTTCGCGAGCACCGCGTTGCCGGCCCGCTCCGCCGCCAGCCGCCAGTCGTTTGCGGAGCCGTCGCCCCAGGCGGCCGGGCCGTGCGGCTCGTTGTGGAGATCGATCCCGATCACGGTCGCATTGCCCGCATAGCGGGCCGCGAGCATCTCGAGATTCGCGATCCAGACCGACTCGGGGTAGGCCGACGTGTACCACAGCCCCGACGCGTTGGCACCGGCGCCGGCATCGGAGCGGTGGTGGTCGAGAATGATCCGCAGGCCGATGGTGCCGGCATAGGTCACGAGCGCATCGATGATCTGCAGGCCGGACTTTCCCTGCAGGTCGGCGTTCTTCGAGAAGTCGATGCCCGCCGGGATGCTGCCGGCCGCGAAGAGCTGGTCGCAGTAGGGCAGCCGGATGGTGTTGAATCCGGCCGCCTTCATCTGGTCCATCATCTCCCGATACCCGCGGGTCCAGAGGCCGTGCGGGGCATGGGTGCTGGTCTCGAGGCCGAACCAGTTGACCCCGGCGATCCGCACCGACCGGCCGTCGGCGTCGAGGATCTGGCTGCCCTGCGTGCGAAAGTAGCCCGCCGCCGTCGCCGGGGCGGTGCCCTCGGTGAGGGTCACGTCGGCGATCGACACGGCCGGAGGCGTGCGGTAGTCACCCGCGTCGAACACGCCGGCACCGGCGAGGCTCGCAAGATCGAGCGTGTCGAAGACCTCGTCATGGTTGAAATCGCCCTCGCCCCACCGCGCCGGCCGACCGGTGTCGAAGAGCCCGCCGCCGAGGATGGCGGCGAGGTCGAGCATGTCGACAACGCCGTCGAGATTCGTATCGCCGACGGCCGCCCAGCCCACCGTCACCAGACCGTCGGCCGTCGCGACGCCGACCGACCGCTGCTCGGTCGACACGGCCGACGAGCCGATCCCGGACGCCGTCGCCCAGCCGGCGAGCGCCGCTGCCCGCACCCGGCCGGGAATGATCGTCGGGGCGTCACCGGCAGCCGGCACGACAAGCCGGCCCCGGCCGACGTCGAGCCGAGCGGCGGGATCGATCGCAAGCCCCGCCGTCGAGATCGCAGCGGTGCCGACGTCGAACCGGACCCCGGCTCCGGCCCGCACCGTCAGGCCGCCGCTGCCGAGGGCCAGGGGATCCCGAATGACGAGTTCGCCCTCTTCGACCACGACGCCGCCGGTGTGCGAGTTGGCCACCGTGAGCACCAGCGTGCCGGTGCCGCGCTTCACCAGCGTGATGCCGCCGGCTCGGGCCGCCGACTCCACCGTGGTGATCCCGGAACCCACCGTCACGACCAGCGGACCGGCCAGCGGCACGAGCGGCGGATTCTCGCGCTTCGTCGTCACCGTGGCCGCCTGATACACCCGGGCGACCTTGGCGGCCGGCTCGCTCGCCGGCCCGTAACTCCCGCTCCACGAGCAGAAGTAGGCGAACCGCACGCCCACCTGCCGCATCGCATCGATGTCGGGCACCCCGCCGAACTCCGTCAAGGCGATCGGCTTGATGCCGTCGAACCTCGTCAGGAGGCTGGCCCAGCGGCCCGAGAGCGTGTCGGACGTGTTCGCCGGATAGGCGTCGACGCCGACGACGTCGACCACGTCGTGGCCCGGATACCAGGCCGGATCCTCACTGGTGAGCACCCACACGAGGTTGTGCAGGCCGTGGTGGTTGACGAGGCGGTCATACGTCAGCCTCCAGAGTTGTTTGAACGCGTCCGGCCCCTTGGCACCCCACCAGAACCACCCTCCCTCCGCCTCGTGCAGCGGCCGCCAGAGCACCGGCGCGTCGGCGTCGGCGAACTTCCGCAGCTGCACCGCGATGGCGTCGATGTCACGGAGCAGCAAGGCGTAGTCGCCGCCCGCCGGATTGGCGATCGCGGCGGCGACGTCGAACGTCGTCGCCTCGGTGGAGAAGCCCCGCCACCAGGGCTGGCTGCCCGTGTCGACGAGGCCCGTCGGGGCGTTCCAGTGCCAGGCGAGCGAGACGAACTGTCCCTGCCCGAAGAGATCGCGGTAGCCCTCGGCGAGGCTCGCGGGCATGCCCTGCCGGGCAACCCGGCTCGGCGAGTAGTCCATCAGGTCGCCCTCGACGATCGCCGGCAGTTCGCCCGACGCCGCCTGGATCGTGGCGATGTCGGCGGTGCCGTGCTGGCCGGAGAGTGCGGCCGTGGCGGCGCCCGAGGCGATCCGCGCCAGCAACGCCCGGGCGAGCGGTGTCGCCGCGGGATCGACGGGCACGGCCGGCACCGGCAGCGGCGCCACGGGGATCTCGGGCGTGAGCGTGACGGCGTCGATCTCGTAGTAGTTCCAGCCTCCTCCGACGAACAGCGTGTGGGAGCCGGCCGCGAGGCTCACCACACCGGCGTCGTGCAGGGCAAACCCGGTGGCCTGCACGAACGTGCCGGAAAACGGCACGCCATCCACCGCTCCCGCGAATCCCTTGGGACCGTACTCGGAGCGATACCGGATCGCGAGGCGATACGTGCCGGCAGCGGCGGTGAACGTCCACGCCACACGGTCGCCGTCGGCGTCGAAGCCGCCCACGAAGCCGCTGCCCGAGAAGCCGCCGGGTGACGTGAGCACCGTGGTGCCCGTGAGCACGCCCACCTCCGCCTCGAGCGTGATCGCCAGCGCGATCCGAGGTTCGAGCGGCTCGATCGCCAGCCGAGCCGCGCTGTCGCGAGGCCGTCGCCGTGATGGTCGTGGTGGAGTCATCGCCAATGCCCGGTCCCCTGAAGCCATCATGCTCCCAGCCCCCCAGGCCTGCCGCAAGCACACGATCATGTGACGTCGGTCTCGGCGGCGGCGTGCCTACGAGGGCCGGGAGTTATGGCGAGCGGCGCTCTCGGGCGGGCCAATCTCGGCCGGGCGCTCGACGGCTTGAGTGCCGCTCTCGCGATTGACACGTCGAAGGACCCGGCGTTCGTCGGAGACGTACTACGGACTCCACGTGATCCTCGCGCGTCGGTTCAGCGCTGCGGCCGGCCGGATCCCGCAGGCTGCAAGCCTGCGGCTCCAAAATCCCAGCGCGGGGCTGCCCATGCCCGGGAGCCGGCGTATGCCGTCGAGCGCAGCCAGGATGGCGAAGCGATGG
>JBJTQP010000058.1:0-19438 GCA_046075685.1 Planctomycetaceae bacterium
GTTCGCCACGTTCGAGCCGGTGGTCGAGAGGTCGTTGCCCGGAGGCGTGTCGTTTTGTGTGGCGTAGTTCCAATACCCGGCGTTCGTGCTTCCTCCCTTGTAGTACGCAGCCTTGTACCACTCGTTTTCCGTGGGGATGACAAAAGACGGCGCACCGCCGGTGTTTGGATTGACTGCGACACGAGGGACCTGGGCGCCGGTTGTCTTGCCGTCGAGCTGATAGGCGCCCCTCTCGGTGGTGCTCGCACTCTGGGAACCGATCGGCTGACCGTTCGCCATCCAGTTGGCGAAGCGGGCGGCGGAGAACCACTTCAGCTTCGTGATCGGCCTGTTGCCGGCCGTGATGCCCGCGACGGACGGGCCGACAGGTTCCGTCGGCGTGTAGGCGTAGGAGCCGGGTGACCCGGTCCGGTTGATGCCGGAGACGGGTGCCCAGTTCACGTCCGGGTCATAGAGCCCGTACGTGTCGGTTTTGGCGACCGCGTTGAGAAACTCGCAGTACTGCGCGATGGTGATGTGGGTCTTTGCGATCCCGTACTCATAGTCGACGCGACCATACCCGGTGGTATCGGCGGCATTGCCCGGATTACCGACCGCGGCCATGTCGATCAAGACGGCGTGGACGTTCGGCACGGCAAGACCGACGAGAATCAACGCGACCAGAGCGGCGGTTGACACATGCTGGAGCAGCTTCATGAGTGATTTCTCCGGGAGGGTCGGGTCAAAGACATCCGGTAAACGGCGCTAGAACACCAGAACGATCTTGACAAACGCTGAACGGTCGTCAACGTCAAAAGCCCAACATGTGACGAATCGAGAACGGGGAAGGACAAATCCGCCACCGTAGGGACGAATCAGGCACATCAGGGGACGAATCGGCGGCGAACGCCTGCCGGCGGGATTCATCCTCCGGTGAGCCGCCGTGGCAGCGTTGGCCCTCGGCTTGTGAGCCTCGGGCTTGCTACCGCCGCCGCACCATCAGGCCGGCGAGGCCCGTCGTGGGCCGTTTGCCACGTCGGATAATCAACAAACCGCCGCAGGCCAGGCCGGCGAGGGCCATGGCGCAGGTGGCGGGTTCCGGCACCACGTTGAACTGCAGCACCACATCCTGCCCGCTCTGGGTAAGGCTGAAGCTGCCGCGAGTCGCGGGATCGAGGGCAAGGCCACTGGCATCGAGCAGCGAGCCGCCGAGCGAGAGGTTGCTGAAGCCAGTTGTCACGCCCGAGGCGAGGTCGAACACCGTCCAAGCCCGATTCACGTCCCAGAAGGTGTCGCTCCAGTCGACGAGGCTGCCCGCCCCATTGAACGACAGCGCGAGCACGTTCGCCCCATGGAAGGCGAGGTTGCTCGTGCCCGTGAGCACGATCTGGTCGAACACCACCGGGCTGTTGCTCTGCGTGTTGTCGATCAGCTCCCAGTTGACGATCGCAGCGTTGCCGTAGGTCAGGTCGCCATTGAACGTCTGGATGCCGGGCGAGTTGCCCGGGGAATGGACGCCGTTCACAAGTGTGGCCCCGCTCACCGAGCCCGAGCCCGACAGCGTGCCTGTGACTGTCAGGAGGCCGCCGCTCGCCGTGTTGTCCACGGAACCGTTGACCACGGCGTTGGCGAACGCCTGTGAGAAGCTTGTCCGGTCGAGCGTGGCTCCCGCGTCCACCGTGAGGTCGCTTGCCGCGGCGAAGGCGTCGGCCAGTCCGGTGACGAGCGTGCCAGCGCGGACCCACGTCCGGCCCGTGTAGGTGTTGGCCTGGTTGACCGTGCTCGTGCCGCTCGAGAGCTTGACGATGCCGGCCGCAAACGTGCCCTGGCTGTCGGTGCCATTGACGATGCCGCCGATCACCCCGGAGTTGGTCACGGTGAGCGTGGCGGACAGATTCTCACTGCCGAGCACCGTGCCCGAGCTGTCGATGTAGCCGATCCGGATCGGCGTTGTGGCCTGCAGCGTCGCCCCGCTGGCCAAGACTACCGCCGCCGACGAGCCCAGCGCGTTGCCGCTGCCGAGCACGAGCGTGCCGCTCGACACGGTCGTCTGGCCGGTGAACGTGCTCGAGCCCGTGAGCGTGAGGGCCCCAGCCCCGAGCTTCGTGAGGCTGCCGTTGCCCGTGATATTGCCGCCATACGTGCTCGCGTCGGAGCGGTTGAAAACAAGCGAATTGTTGCCCGCCCGCGAGACTGCCCGACGTGCCGCCGTTGCCGACCGACAGCGTGCCCGAGTTCATCAGCATCTGCGTCAGCCCTGTGAACGTGTTGCTGCCGGTCAGCGTGAGGCTGGCCCCGTAGCGCCAGCCCGTAGACAGGAGCCCGCCCGTGCCACTGATCGCACCTGCGAACGTGCTGGACGTGACGAGTCCGAGCTCCAGGACGCCGTCGTTGGCGACCGTGCTTGAGTTGTAGATGTTCCCGACGGCGGTCCGCACCCTTCCGGACGAGATCGTCCAGCCACCCGTCGAGAGGAGCGGGCCGTCGACGGCCAGCAAACCGCCGCTCTTGACGACGGCACCGGTGCCCGTGATTGATCCTCCATAGGACGTCCCGTACCGCTGGTACGAGACACCGTCGAAGACGACCGTGCCGTCATTGACGGCGGCGTTCGGGGTATCATGCTTCAGCACCTCACCGCCGACTTTCAACGTGCCACCGGCGGCGACACTGAAGTTGCTTCCAGACCCGGAAATCAGTTGACCGCGGACATCCACCACGCCTCCGCTGAGCACGTTCAACGTGCCGCTGCCAGCCCAAAAATAGCTGCCAACGCCCGCCGGCCTGGTCCCGACTCCGAGGTCTCCGGCCGCGGAGAGCGTTCCACTCGACACGTTGAGCACGCCGGTGGAGGTCCAGGGTCTGGTCGTCGAGTGGGCGATGTAGACGTCTCGGGCGCTGACGTTGCCGCCGTCGATCACGAGCGCCCCGCTCAGGCCGTTGGCGGTCGCGCCGCCGGAAAGGTTGCCGCCGACGATCAGGGTCGTGCCCGAATGGGTGATGCTGGCACCAGCCCCGATGGCCAGGGTGCCGCCGCTGACGACGGTCGGTCCCGAGTAGGTGTTGGCCGCAGTGAGCGTGAGCGTGCCCGGGCCGGTATACGTCAAGCCACCGCTGCCGCTGATCGTGCCAGTGAGCGTGGTGGCAAGCCGCGCGTTCATGCTGACGCCGGAAAGATTCAGGGCGCTCGTCGCCGTCGTCGTGCCCGTGGTCGTGAACGTGTGGAGCGTGTAGCCCGCCGCCGACCTGGAGCCGCTGGTGACTGTGCCGCCGATGGCGCCAAGCGAGGCGCCCTGATAGCGGACGATCACGATGCCAGAGCCGCCCTAGCCGCCACCGCCGCCGCCACCGGTTCCCCAGGTGTCTTGACCCCCAGACCCGCCCGGCGTGCCGCCACTCCCACCGCCGCCAATCGCAAGATACTCGGCGAAGAAGCCGAGGTTGAGCGTGAGGCCGCCGGTCGTGGAGTAGTTCGTGGAACTCGTGCCCGTACCGCTCGTGGCGTTCAGCGTGACGGATGTCTGGGCCAGCGACGCAGTCGTCGGCAGGACGACGAGCACGACCGACAGCAGGCCGGCCGTACGACGGGGGAACGGCATCATGAAGACTCCTGGGGATGGCAATGGCCACGCGACGTCGAAACGATCGCGGAAGACTTGGGGAAGAAAACGTGCGTGGCTGACGACACACCATCCGGTTCGTGAAAGCACATCCCGTACCACACATCGAGAAAACGCGGTGCGAGCCGCGCTGATGCGAAAAATCAAAGCTCGTGCGAGGAATCGTGCGATCCACGCACGGTAAGCGGGCCAGTGCCGCGTGGTGCGATTCGCCCCAGGGGGTGGTGCGATTCGCCCCAGGGGGTGCAGCGCTTCGCTCAACGGGGTGCAGCAAACACTGAACCCGCGGTGGCCGGCGATGGCCCCTCGGTGTTCTGGTGCGAGCACCAGCACCGCCTACCGGATCAGCTCGATGTCGGGCAGCACCCAGGAGCGGTCGAAGGAGGGCTGGGTCGGGCCGTAGAGGCGGAAGTAGCTGAACCAGCCTTTGCCCGGGAGTGTCTTGATCCAGTTGCTCTCCGGCGTGCCGGCGGAAGCCGTCGGGCCAAACGTGATGTCCACCGAGCCGTCGGCGCTGATGACGATTGCATCGCCCGACGATCGATCCGGTGGAACGCCCGTCTTGACGAAGCACCGGGTCTCGTTGTCGTACACGGTGACCGACCAGAACTGTGCGACGGGAACATCCTTCGGCACCGTGAGACGATAGGTCGTGCCACCATCGAGCCAGCAGCCCTGGCCGTCCTTCGCGGCCTCGAGATAGACCCGCCCGACTCCGACGGCCCGCCCCATCACCTCTCCGGTCCGTGCGGCGTCGATGAGAATCTGCGTCTGCCGCCGGGTCGGGGTAAACGGCTTGCCCTTCTCGATAGCTGCTCGCGCTGCCATTGCTGCATCGCCATGAGCGGCAGGGCCCAGAGGTAGGCCTGGCAGGCCCGCTGAACGTCGATGTCGTCGAAGACCTTTGCAATGGTCCCGTCGGTCGGATAGCCGTTCTCCAGTTCGAGCGGACCGAGCCGGGATGCGATGCTTCCTGTCGTGGGCAGGAACTCTGGTTGATGCAAGGTCATGGCACCTCCTCGGAGCCAACTCTCATCCCACGCGTGTTGACGAGCGACACGGCCCGGCGCGCGGATGCCCGCCCGGCGTGCACGAGCACGATTGCGAGGGAGGCCGAGATCAGCGTGCGAGTTGGCTGGATTTTCATCAGACGGTGCCACGGTCCGCGCGGCACTCACCAGGCGATGAAGCCCCAACGCCGGCTGGTAGGATTCCAGGCGGAAAGCGGTTCACAGCAGAGCAGCTCGTCGGGAAGCTTCGCGAACCCGAGGGTGCTGTGGGGTCCGTTTCCGCCTCCGTGATCCTTCATGAGCACCCAAGCCGTCCGTGCCCTCCGCGATCTGCCCGGCCCGCGTGGCTGGCCGCTGCTCGGCAATCTGCCCCACCTCCGGCCCGCCAGCATTCACCACGACGTGGAACGGTGGGCGGCCGCATGTGGCCCCCTCTATCGCCTGCGGTTCGGCCGCAAGGACGTGCTCGTCGTCGCCGACCATGATCTGGTCTCGGCGGTGCTCCGGGACCGCCCTGAGGGGATTCGCCGCAACCCGCTCGGCGCCCGGCTCGGCCGGGAGATGGGACTGCCCGAGGGGATGATCAACGCTGAGGGCGAGGAGTGGCGGAAGCAGCGGCGCATGGTGACGGCGAGCTTCGCCCCCGGGCATATCCGCAGTTATTTTCCGGCGATCGTCCGCGTGGCGCTGCGGCTGCGCGGCCGCTGGCAGCGGGCCGCACGGGAGCGGCGGGCGATTCCGCTCCAGGCCGATCTGATGCGGTTTACCGTCGATGTCATTTCGGGCCTGGCCTTCGGCAGCGACGTCAACACGCTCGAGTCGGGTGGGGACACGATTCAGGCGCACCTCGACAAGGTGCTGCCCGTGCTCTACCGCCGGATGCTGAGCATCTTCCCGTATTGGCGGTGGCTGAGGCTCCCCGCGGATCGCGCGGTCGACCAGAGCGTGGCGGCGATCAACGCGGCCATCCGCTCGTACGTCGCCGAAGGGCGGCAGCGGATCCGCGACGAACCGGCCAGAGCGGCAGCCCCGCAGAATCTCCTCGAAGCGATGCTCGCGGCCGCAGATGAGCCCGACAGCGGCCTCGACGATGCCCACGTGATCGGCAACGTGCTGAACATGCTCCTTGCCGGCGAGGAAACCACCGCCAACACGCTGGCCTGGATGATCGACCTGCTGGTGCGCAACCCGGCCGCGCGACGACGGGCGGAGCAGGAGGTGCGATCCTGCGCCCCCGATCCCGCCGCGTTCACGTTCGACCAGATGGAGCGGCTTTCGTACCTGGAAGCCTGCGTGCATGAAACGATGCGGCTCAAGCCGGTGATTCTGATCCTGACGCTCCAGGCGATCGACGACACCGTGGTCGGCGACGTGGCCGTTCCGCGCGACACGACGATCCTCGTGGTGCTCCGCCATGACGGCCTCGACAGCCGCCATTTCGAGCGGCCGGAGGCGTTCGAGCCGGAACGCTGGCTCGAAGACGCCGAGCAGCCCCTCACCCCCGCCACCCGCCGCGTCTCGCTGCCGTTCGGCGCGGGACCGCGGGTGTGCCCCGGCCGATATCTGGCGATCCTCGAGATGAAGGTGGCGATGGCGATGCTGCTGGCGTCGTTCGACATCGAGTCGGTGGACACGCCCGACGGCGGGCCCGCGCGGGAGCTGATGGCCTTCTCGCTCCAGCCCGTCGGGCAGAGCCTGCGGCTTCGCAACCGCGGCTGAGTGGCACGTCGCCACGACGACGCTCCCGAGAACCCTTCAAAGCGGTATCCTCGCACGAGCCGGACGCTCACGCCTGCCCGAAGACCGGGCATCGCGGTCGTCCGCCCCCGGGAGATCGCGCCGATGGATCTGCTTTCCGAGCTGGTGGCGGCGGTCGCCGGCGGGGCGATCGAGATCGTCGACCTCACGGTTCCGCTCGGACCTGACACTCCGGTGATCGGGCTGCCGCAGGAGTTTGCGGAGTCGCCCGGCGTGACGATCGACGAGCTGTCACGCTACGACGAGCGGGGGCCTGCGTGGTACTGGAACACGATCCGGATGGGCGAGCACACCGGCACGCACTTCGATGCCCCGATCCACTGGGTGACCGGCCGAAACCTTCCGCAGAACGCCACCGACACGATGTCTCCCAACGCCTTTCTCGGTCCCGCCTGCGTGCTCGACATCACGCAGGAGTCGGCTGCAAACCCCGACTTCCTCGTGACGCCCGAGTGGATCGAAGCCTGGGAGCGGCGGCACGGCCGCGTGCCACGGGGAGCATGGGTGCTGCTGCGAACCGACTGGAGCAAGCGGTCCGGTGCGGCCTTCCTCAACGCCGACGCCGCCGGACCGCATACGCCCGGGCTCCATCCGGCGGCGTCGGCCCTCCTGGCCCACGACCGTGACGTCAGGGGCGTGGGCGTGGAGACGATCGGCACCGACGCGGGCCAGGCGGGCCGGTTCGATCCCCCGTTTCCGAACCATGGCATCATGCACGGCGCCGGGAAGTTCGGGCTCGCGAGCCTCTGCAACCTCGACCGGCTGCCGCCCACCGGGGCCGTGCTGATCGCCGCACCGCTCAAGATCGTCAACGGCAGCGGCAGCCCGCTGAGGGTGCTGGCATTGTGCGTGCGGAGTGACCGCAGCCCATGAACAGGCCGGCGGCGACGATCTGACGATTCACCAACTGCCGCTCGCGCCCGAGCCCGATGAGTGGCCTCCTCCGGACGAGGATGAAGATGATCCGCACGATGAGTGCGAACTCGACGAGTCGTCGGAGAGCTGCGGCACGATGCGGGTGCTCGTGGCGGTATATCCGCAGTGAGCACATCGTTCGTCGATCTGTTCCAGGCCGCTGCTCCACGATGTCGGTGCTCTGATCCGACTGACGGTTGAGCTCTTCGTGATGAACCGACACGTCGGGCACGATGCCAGGGAGGTGAAGAAGGCGCCGTAGCGCAGCTTCGTCACACGCGGACAGACGGGGCATGACCAGACGTCGTAATCGACGCTCGCCAGCCGCTCCTCGGTGAGTTGCCCGCTCGAGAGGTGCGCGTCGTCGGCGGTCTCGCCAAGCCGCACCATGTCGACACGACAATCCGGGCACTGGCGGATGCGGTAGCGGAGGTGGCGACGTGCCATGAACCAGACGACACCGATGCCCCCCACCCCGCCGCCGAGGAGCGAGATGTTCAGGGCGTCACGGTCGCGGAGCGTGTCGACGCGGGGCTGCGGTGGAGGCGGTGCCCAGGGCTGCGGCGGGGGCGGAGCCGGCGGCTGTGCGATGGGGCTCGCGGCCGCGTCATCCTCAACACCGGCGTCGAAAATCTCCGACGCGCACGCGAACACCGTGCGGCGGAGACCGATCGCCGCCCGCCCGGCACGAAGTTCCGGAATCAGCACCTCCGCCATGATGCGTTCGCTGGCCGCCACGTGCCGTGGCTCGTCGAGTCCGTCGCCAAGGATGATCTCGGCCTTCCGGTCGGCCATGGCAAGAAAGATCAGCAGGCCGTCATTGCGCTCGGCCGAGCCGAGCTGCCAGCGGTTAAAAAGGGCGGTCGCGAAGGCTCGGGGGGGCTGGCCATCGGTCGTGTGCGTGATCACGATCGCAAGGTCGCCGCCACCCGCCTCTCTGATGCCGGAGGCGAGCCGTTCCAGGGCCACGCTATCGTCGGCATCCAAGAGCCCGACGTCGTCAACGACGGCGCTGGCGGGCCGCGGGCCGTCGATCACCACCGCCTGTGCCGGCCGCGTCAGTCCAGCCATGCTCCAGACGATGCAGCCGACGAGCGCGACACCTGCTCCCGTGAGCCCCCGCCGAAGTGTGAAGCCCATAAAGATCTCGCTGATGAAAATCCGGTCGCGAATACCGGCGCGAGAGAAGGATAGCCTGGGCAACGGCACATCCGCCACCATTTCCAACGGGGTGAGCGGCCCGTGAGCCTCGCGTTCTCGTCGCCCAGGACTTCTCCTCATCAGGAATGCCTGAGCACGATATGCGATTTTTTCATGCACGCCCGCGACCCTTCGGCCGCGCGACCGCTCAGGCAAGCGCCGCCGGCTCCAGACGGAGCACCACCGGCCGTGACGTCCGCAGCGTGACCCGTGGCCGCGGCTCGACCGGCTCAGGATCGGCCAGCCGCGGGCGGAGCCGCGCGAGAATCGTGCCCACGATGATCTGCGACTCGATCATCGCGAAGCTCGCCCCCAGGCAGATGCGGGGGCCGGCGCTGAACGGCAGATAGGCGAACTTGTTCTTCTGCTCCTCGCGGCCCGGCTCGAATCGCTCCGGCCGAAACGCCTCCGGATCGCTCCAGAGTTGTGGCAGACGGTGCAGCGCATACGGGCAGAAGATCACGAGATCCCCCTTCCCCACCCGCGTGCCGGCGAGATCGTCGGGACCGAGCGCCCGGCGATCGAACATCCACACGGGCGGATAGAGCCGCAGCGTCTCCTGGATCACGGCCTTCAGTCGCGGCAGCCGACCGACGTCGTCCACGGCGGGCGGCCGCCCGCCCGTGGCGGCAACGAGCTCCGCCCGCAGCCGCTCAACTTCGTCGGGATGCCGGTCGAGGAGCACCCACAGCCACGACAGCGCGTTGGCCGTCGTCTCGTGGCCCGCGATCATCATGGTCATCACCTCGTCGCGGAGTTGGGCGTCGCTCATGCACTCCCCAGTCTCCGCGTCCCGCGCCAGCATCAGCGTGGTGAGCAGGTCACGATGCCCGTCGTCGACCCCTCCGCCTGCCAGCCGTTTCCGCCGCGACGCGATCAGCCGCCTCACGATCGCGTCCAGCGCGTCGAGCGCGGGCCGCAGCCGCCGGTTGTTGGCCGTCGGCAGCCAGAGCGGCGGTCGCACCGGCGACGACACCCGGGCCGCAAGGCCCGCGAGGATCGTCGGAAACACGCGATTGATCTCGGCGGCGCTCGCGGCGAGATCGTCTCCAAAGAGCGTCTCGGCCACCGCGCGGAGCGTGACCTTCATCATGTCGGCGCAGGCATCGACGGTGTCGCCCCGCCGGGCCGCTGCCTCCCAATCAGCGGCACAGTCGGCCGCCATCCGGAATTGATCGGTCCGAATCGCTTCACGCTCTCACCGTGGAAGGCGGGCTGCGCGATCCGCCGCTGCCGCTTCCAGAACGCCCCGCCGCTCGTCAGGAGGCCGTTGCCGAGCACGACCCGCACGGCGTCGAAAGCCGGCGTGTGCTTGTCATAGTTGCCGATGTTGTCGAGCAGAACATGCCGGATGACCGCTGGATCGGAGACGAGGTGCCCACGTTGCAGACCGATCTTCAGCGGCACCACGGCACCGAGGCGCGACCGTCGGCAGAACTCTCCGAGCGGATCGCGGACGAGCGCTGCGAGGTCGCCACCGAGGAGCGTGGAGAGGAGTCCGGCCATGGTTCCACGTTATACTGTCTTCGAATACACATTCGTTGGCGACGGCCAACCCTCACTCTACCCGACTTGGCCTCTCCCCCGCGCGAACGCCATGCTCTTGCCAGCGCGCCGCGGCACGCTCGACGACTACCTGGCAGCCGACGAGATCGCGGGCGTTCCGGTGATTGCCGAGCGGGAGTGGGACGCGATCCGCTGGCAGGCCGGCTGGCAGCTCACGCGGAGGTTTTGCACCCTCCGCAACCTGCTCGTCCACGGCCATCGATTCACCCGCGACGCGATGGGCTTCGCCTGGGGCGGCATCTACCGCACGCTGTTCGTCAGCGCGATCGTCACCACGTCGTACCGCAACGAGGGCCACTTCCGCTCCGGTGAGCGGATCAGGGGCACGAGCGACTTTTTCGTCGGCACCTTCGCGCTGCCGCGGTCGGGGGCCGACGCGCGGGAGATCGTGCGGCTGATCAATCTGCGGCATCACGTGGCGGGCGTCTGCCGGCCCGAGGAGGGCGACGGGTGCGGGTGATCGACGCCTACGAGGCCGAGTTCGCCTACGTGGCCACGGCCTTCATCGAGTCGGTTCGCAGGGGTCTGGAGCTCTGCGGCCTGCCGTCCGGCAGCCGGCAGGGCCCTGACCTGGCCTGGCCGATCTGCGTGGTGCTCTATCAGGTGGCGGGCCTCGCCGGGCTCACCCGCATGCCCCGCGATCTCGCCGCCCACGATCGGTTCCGCGATGCCTTCGATCGACACCTCCGCGAACGCCCACCCTCGCCGCGGGTCCGACGCATGGCGCAGGAGATCGCCACCCGCATCGTGCCGGTCACCGCGTCGCACGCTGGTGAAACGGTGGCCAACCATGTCGCCCGGCATATCGATCCCGAGACGCGGGAGTATCTCTTTCCAGGCGGAGCGATTCCGGCCCACCTCGAGCCCCAGCGGATCGAGTGGCAACGGCGGCAGGCTTCGGAACGAGGGACCTCCGGGATCGAAGCGCGGTCTCGGGGCCGGCAGGCCATCTGGGAGCGGCCCGACGTCGCCGCGCTCCACCGGGCGTATCACGATGCCATGCTCGTCACCACCGCCGACCAGGTCGACGACCGCCTGATCGGAGCGATCCTGCTCCACGCGCTCGACTCCGGGAAGGCGGGGCGGCCGCTCGAGCAGCGGTCGATCACCCTCGCCGCCGGCCAACCGCTGATTCGGCAGGGCGAGAGCGTCGGCGAGATGTACGTCGTGCTCTCGGCCACCGCTCCGCTCGCGGTGCTGCATGCCGCGGAGGCGACGGCCGAGCCGCGGCAGGTCGCCGCGCTCAGGGCGCCCACGGTGCTCGGCGAGATCGGGATGTGGCGGGGGCAGCCCGCCGTGGCCACGGTGCTGACCCGCGAGCCGAACCGGCTTGAGGTGATCGTGATCGATCGCGTGCGGTTCGAGGGTCTCAAGCACGAGCCGGGCTTCCGGGCGGCGACGGCGGCGGAGGTGCAGCGGCGGCTGTCGCTGAACTCCGCGCTCGTGGGCACGCTGCTCGACGACACCGCCGCCCGGACGGGCGATCCGCGGCTGGCGTCGATCGCCCAGCTGTTCCGCTTTCTCACCGGCGACTCCCACGTGTCGCTCGACGCCGTGATCGACCTCCCCGCGGAGGCGACTCCCGCCGAGTGCGTGGATGCGCTCCGCCGTCAGGTGGACGACGCGATCCGGGCCGGCCTGCCTCCCGATCTCGAGCGGTATCTGCGCACCATCGTGGTGACGATCGGATGAGCCACCCCACGCATTCAGCCGCCGAATCAGGCACGAGCGCCCGCCGCGACGACCTCGACGCGCTGCGGGGCTTCGCGATGGTGCTGGGCATCATGCTTCATGCAAGCCTTGCCTACTTCCCGTTTCCCTGGTCAGTACAGGATTCCCGGCAGTCGAAGGTGTTCGGGCTGGTGTATGCGGTCATCCACGGCTTCCGCATGCCGCTCTTCTTCCTGCTCAGCGGTTTCTTCACCATGCTCGTGCTCGAGCGCCGAGGGCTGCGGGCGTTGCTGGCGCAGCGCGCGCTGCGGATCTTCGTCCCGCTGGTCGTCGCCTCGCTCACCATCCTGCCCCTCACCGGCGCGACGGTCACGCTGGCGGTGCGGCGGACCGCCGCTGCCGCCGCTGCCGCGTCGCCGCTCGTCAGCAGGATTCTGGCGGGCGATCGGGACGGCGTGAGCCACATGCTCGCCACGTCGGCCGTCGAGTTTGGCCCCGATCTCCATTCCGGCGCGACGCCGCTCTCGCTTGCGGCGATGGGAGGCGACACCTCGGTCGTGACCGCGCTTCTCGACGCGGGGGCTCCGATCGACGGGCCGAACCGCGACGGCAGCACGCCGCTGCATGCCGCCGCCTTCATGGGGCAGGCCGACGTCGTCCGCCTGCTGCTCGAACGGGGTGCGAATCCGACAGCAGCCAACTCGGGCGGCGATCTACCGCGGGATTCCGCCGCCGCCCCCGCCGCGATCGCCGCCGACGTGGCGGAGTTCCTGGGCCTGCCGGCCCGATCAGCAATGGACGTGCAGCACGGCCGTGAAGCCATCATCGGGATCCTGTCGCCGGAAACCGCCGCGGCAGAGTCTCCGGGACTGATCGCCATGCTCGTCGCCCGCTATCACGCGGTTCTGGCGTCGCCGCACCTGCAGTGTGGCCTGTTGGATCACCTCTGGTTTCTCTGGTACCTCTGCTTGATGGTGGGAGCCCTTGCGGTCGCGGAGGCCGCGGGCCTCGGCCCGTCCGGCCGGCTCCGCTGGTGGCTCGTGCCCGCAAGTTGCCTGCCGTTCGCCATGATGCGCTGGCCGTTCGGCCCCGATACCGCCCTCGGCCTGATCCCGCCTCCCCACCTGATCCTGTTCTATGCCTGCTTCTTCTGGTTTGGTGCCGGCACGTTTCGTTGCGAGGGCCTCGCGACGCCGCTCGGCCGCCACTGGAAGATCGTGCTGCCGCTCTCGCTTCTGGTGATCCTGCCCGCCGGCCTGGCCACGATCGGAAGGCCGCCGTTTCCGGCCACGCTGCAGCCGGCGTTCGCCTGGGGAATGTCGCTCGGGCTGATCGGGCTCTTCCATCAGTGGATGGCCCGGCCCTCCCCGGCCGTCCGCTGGCTCGCCGACGCCTCGTACTGGATGTATCTCGCGCATCTCCCGCTCGTGATCATCCTCCAATCGTACGCCTGCGATCTGGCCTGGCCGGCGGTGGCCAAGTTCACGGCGGTGAACGTGGTCACGGTGACGGTGCTGCTCATCACCTACCGCTGGTGCGTGAGGGACACGCCGATCGGCTGGCTGCTCAATGGCCCGCGGAGCCCCCCACGGCGTGGCTAGTCCGCTGATCGATGCCTGCCTCGCCGCACTGCGGCTACCGCCCGGCGGGCTCCCCGGGATGGTCGCGCCGACGACCCTCGATCGCTTCGAACTGCTCCAGACGCCCGGCCTCTGGGGGCACGATCCCGCCGACAACTCCTCCTGGCTCGCCGCCGATGGCGGGCCGGCGTTGCCTGCGGCAAGCCGGCGGCTGCTCGCTGCCATCGAGGGAGTGGTGGCGAGTGCCGAGTCGCTCCTCGACATCGCCGCGCTCGAGCCGTTCGCGACCGGCGACTTTCTCGCCACGATCCGGCGTGGCCTGGCCCGGGCGGCCCACGCAGGCAGGCGGCCCACCGTCCGCATGCTCTACGGCCGCCACGGCTACGCCCGCGAGGGTTTCGTCTCCCAGCAGGAGGCCGAGTTCGCCGACTTTGTGGCGGATCTTGCCGCCGATGTGCCGCCGGCGTCAGGCGTCACCCTCCATGCCTGCCTGATCAAGTCGTGCACCACGATGCCAACCGTCTCCTGGAACCATGCCAAGATCATTGCCGCCGACGGCCGGTGGGCGATCGTCGGCGGGCACAACCTCTGGCACGAAGACTATCTCTCGTTCGCCCCGGTCCACGACGTCTCCGCGCTCGTGGAGGGCCGGGCCGCCGGCGAGGCCCATGTGTTTCTCGACACGCTCTGGGACTGGGTCGGCCGACGGCTGCGTGGTCCGGCCGGCGATGCAATCGTCCACGCGATCCGCTGGAGCGATGGCCGCACGGAGGCCGCGCCGCCACCGCCGCGCGTGGTCCTGCCTGAGGTGCCGGCCGGCCGGATTCCGGCGCTCGCCCTCGGCCGGCTGGGCATCGGGGTGCTTCCCGACCCACAGCTGGCCAACGTCGCCGCGACCGTGGCGGCGATCGCATTTCGCCGGGCCACGCGCACGATCCGCATCAGCCAGATGGATTTCGCGCTCTTCTTCGAGGGCGTCAACTACTGGCAGGCCGACGTGATCGCGGCGCTCGCCGACGTGCTCACCGATCCAGAGCGGACCGTCGAGGTGTCGCTCGTGCTCAGCGAGCACGGGGCGAAGACCAGCTCGGGGGGACCGTATTCGTTCGGCACGACGCCGTCCGATATCGTGGCCGAAATCCTCCGGGCGATCGGCGGCCGGCCCGTCACCGGCCGGATGCGGCTCGCCCCGCTCCGCATCTCACCGCAGGGCGAGGGCTGGAGCCATGCTGGTCGGTCGCTGGCTTTCGCAAACCATGCGAAGGTCTGGATCGTCGACGACCACGCGTTTCACGTCGGCTCCGACAACCTCTATTTTCACTTCCTGCAGGAGTTCGGCTATCTGGTCGAGTCGGAATCGCTCACCGCCGACCTCGTGCGGGATTACTGGACGCCGCTCTGGAAGCATTCCGCCCGCGCGGCCGTGGATGTGGTGTGATCGCCACGCTCGGCGGCGATCACCGGCCGGCCGGTCCGAAAGGCCTCCTCGATGATGTCGGCGGCGCGGCGCACACCGTCGAGTGTGTGAATCTCGGCCGCCCGCAGGCGGGACCGCTCCCGATAGCCGGGATCGCCCATCGCCTTGGAGATCGCCGCCCGTAGCCGGGGCACGGTCAGCCGGGCGGGCAGCACCACCTCGGCGACCCCGAGCCACTCGAGCCTCCGCGCCACGCCCGGCTGGTCGTTCGTGATCGGGATCGCCACCATCGGGAGGCCGCGGGCGAGCGATTCAAGCGCCGTGTTGAGGCCGGCATGGGTGATCACGAGGGCCGCCTTCTCGAGCAGTGCGAGCTGCGGTGCCACGGGCACGACGATCGGTGAGCCCGGGCAGCGGGCCGCGACGGCGGCTGCATCCTGGTCGGCCGACCCGAGCGAGATCACGAGCTGCGCGTGGAGCGGCGCCACGGCCGAGGCGATGGCGGCAAACGTGTCCGCCAGCCGGTTTTGCAGGGTGCCGAGCGACGCGTAGATCAGCGGGCGGCCGTCGAGGCGTTCCCAGGGAAACGGGAACGCCGTCGTCGTCGCCGGCGCGTGCCACGGACCGGTGAAGTGCAGCCGGGCGTCGGGCGCTGCCCGCGGAAAGTCGAAGAAGGCGGGCTGCTGGGCGATCTCCGCGAGGTAGGCCGGCACGCTCGTGCCCCTGCGCGGGGCGAGGCCGTGCCGCACGCGATGGTCGTTGATCTCCCGCCGCACCGGCTCGGTCACGCGGTACAAAAACCAGTTGCCGAGCCGGTTGCGAAGCCGCCCCAGCATGCCCGGCCGATACCGCCACGGGAGCACCGCCGGCGGGCAGGCGGCATCGCGGTTGAGCGCCAGCGCGTTGCAGACCTGCACGTACGGCAGGCATTCGATCTCCGCGATCGTGCCGGCGGCGGGATTCACCTGGTCGACGAGCAGCGCGTCGATCCCCTCGGCCCGGATCACCGCCCGCAGGTCGCGGAGCGTCACTCCCGCGGCGAGCCGCATCATGTGCACCGTGTAGCGGAGCGCCCTGAGCGCCGACATGCCCCCCAGGGCGACGGCCTGCGCGGCGATCGACCCGGGCGGAAATTCGTCGGTGCCGACGGCCGCGAAGCCGAGCCCCGCCGCGGCGGCCTTGGCCTGGCCGTCGGGACGAGCGACCACCGTCACTCGATGGCCCCGCTGCACGAGCTCGCGGCCGAGCGTCGTCATGGGATTCAGGTGCCCGGAGAGTTCCGGGCAGGTCAGGCCAATGTGCATGCTGGTGTCGCGACGCTGATAGAGGAGCCACGGGCTGGCCTGCCCCCGTGAAGGAAACCAGTCTCTCCATCCCTGGAGACCGTGCCAAGGGATCACATGCGTCCGCTCACCGAGCCAGCGCCGCGTGGGACGCGCGGCCGGCGGCGTCTGATACGAACTCCGCTTGATCCTCGCGCGTCGGTTAGCACCGCGGCCGGCCGGATTCCGCAGGCTGCAAGCCCGCGGCTACGAGAATCTCAGCGCGGGGCTGCCCATGCCCGAGAGCCGGCGTATGACGCCAAGCGAAGCCACGATGGCGAAGCGATGGCGGCATCCGAGTGAGCGTCGGGCAGGATGCCCGACGCGAACGTCCGGCGACGGGCACGGGCAACCCCGAGCCTCACGAACGCGCGAGGCTCTCGAGTGAGCCGTATGATATGCTCACGCCCCGGCACTGCGGCGGGCAGCGTGCCGTGAACCCGACTCCCAACGGCCACCACTCCATGAAAGATCCCACCGTCCGTGGCGTCGTCCACCTGATCGAGGAGACCAAGACCTTCGGACAGAAGGGCTTTCGCAAGCGCTTGGTGGTGCTCGAGCAGTCCAAGGGCACGTTCACGAACTTCATCCCCGTCGAGTTTGTGAAGGATGGCTGCGACGCCGTGGACGACCTCGCGGTGGGGGACGAGATCGAGGTGACCTACCGCCTGAGCGGCCGCCGTTGGCAGAAGGATGAGGCCAGTGAGGCCAAGTATTTCCTCAGCGCGGAGGGCCTGTCGTTCAAGCGGCTGTCCGGGGTCGGACGGGCGCATGACGGCCCGGATGACACCGTCGACCCCAATGACCTCCTGGCCGAGGCCAGTGACGACGACGTGCCGTTCTGAGCCGGCCCTTCCCGATCTCCCGTTCGGCACCTGCCGCAACCGGAAGGTGCACGGACTCCGCCTGATCCTCGGGCGCTGTGCAACACGCCGACCCCTGGAGGTGCGGGCGTGCAGCCTGCACCACATTCCACGCGGATTCCGCAGGCTGCAAGCCTGCGGCTACGAAAAAACCTCAGCGAGGGGCTGCCCGTGCCCGGGAGCCGGCGTAGGTGACCAGCGAAGCCCGGAGGGCGAGAGCGCAGTCACCTCCGAGTGAGCGGAGGGCATGGATGCCCGACGCTCACGTCCGGCGACGGGCACGGGCAGCCCCGAGCGCCCGCGAGCATTCAGAAGCGATCCCTCGGACGCCGCCCGGACGGGCGTCAGGCCCGCTTGCGTCGCCACATCGAGAAGCCGCCGCAGGCCAGACCGGCGAGGGCCACGGCGCAGGCGGAAGGTTCCGGGACCACCGACAGAAAACCCGTCGCCGAGTTGAACGTCGCGTACTGCCCAGCCCCGAGGCCGATGGACACGATCGACGTGAAGTTGCCTGAGCGGCCGCCCGAGTTCGCGAACAGCTGCGCGACGTTCGTGCCGTCGGCGTATGGTCCGCCGCTGAAGGCGAGATTGAGGACGCCGCCGAAGATCACACTGCCGACACCGTTCACGAGGTCGAACGTGCCGGCGGAATACAGCGGACTGGTCAGTTCGAACAGGCTCGTGCCCGACTGCGACAGATCGAGCGTGAATCCGGTGCCGACCGTCACCGTGCCGGGGCTGGTGCCCGGCAGGAACGAGCCGAGCACGGCGAGTGTCTTGCCGCTGCCCGACAGGGAGCCCACGCCGGCAAGGTTGCCGGTTGCCGGCAGCAGATACGTGCCTGACGCGAGGGCGGCGAGGTCGAACACACCGCCCGTGCCGAGATTCAGGCCGCCGGTGCCGATCGCCCCCGAACCGGAGAGAGCCAGCGTGCCGCCGGAGATCGTGGTGACGCCCGCGTAGGTGTTTCCGCCGGCGAGCGTGAGCGCACCGCCGCCCTGCTTCACAACCGCGCCGGAGCCGCTGATGATCCCGGCGTAGGTGGACGCGTTGGAGCGGTTGAAGACGAGCGTGCCGTTGTTCGCGAGCGTGACGAGGTCGAGCACGCCGCCGGTGGTGCCGGTGCCGATCTGGAGCGTGCCCCCGGCGTTGAGGTTGATCGTGCCCGCGCCACGGGAGAGTGCTCCGCCGACCGTCACCCGGCCACCGCTCATCGTGAGCGTTCCGGTGCCGAGACCTCCCACCAGAAGGTCGCCCTGGATGCCGAGCGTGCCGCTCGACACGGTGACCGTGCCGACTCCTCCGACGGACGAGCCGATCCGCGCGTCGGGTGCCGTGACCAGGCCGCCGTTCACCGTGAGGCTCCCGGCGTCGTAGAACCCCACGTGGAGCGTATCGAGGTTTTCCCACGTGCCGCCGGTCGCGATGACGCTCGCTGCGGTCTGGTAGCCGATGATGCCGCTGGCGTTGACGATCCGTCCGCCGCTCACGGCCATGGAGGCCGAGCCCGAGCGGCCCACGGTCAGGTCGCCGGCGTTCGACCAGGTGCCGCCCGTCACCGTCACCGCACCGGTGCTGCCCGGCTCCATACCGACGAATCCGTTGCCGCTGACGACGGTGCCGCCGCTGACGTCCAGGCTGCCGCTACCGTTTCTCCCGACCAGGAGCGAGCTGCTGCTGGTCCACGTGCCGCTCGTCACCGTGACGCTGCCGACGCCGGCGGCATCGTCGGCGATGATCGCGGTGTATCCCGTGATCCTGCCGCCGCCCACGTTCAGCGTGCCGTTGCCGGAGGCGCCGACGATTACGTCCTGGGCATTGGACCACAGGCCGCCGCCCACCGTGGCGGTGCCGCTGCCGCCAGCGAGGCCGCCGATCACGAGACTGCCGGAGTTCGTGAGCAGCCCGCCCGAGACAGTCAGGCTGCCCGTGCCCGCGGCGCCGACCCGCATGTCGCCGCTGGTCCACGTGCCGCTGGCGACGGTCGCGACGCCGACGCTGCCGCCGGCGGAGGCCACGGTCGTCGATGCGGACCCCACGGCTCCGCCGGCGAGCAGGAGCGTACCGACGCCTGCATTCCCAACGTCGAGACCGCCGGCGTTGGTCCAAGTGCCACTCGTGACCGTCACGGCGCCGATGCCGGCGGCGGTGTCACCGATGGAGCCCGCCCCGCTCGTGATCCGACCGCCGCTGACCGCCAGGTCTCCGGTGCTGAAGGCTCCCACGGAGAGCGTGTTGGCCAAGGTCCACGAGCCGCCGGTTACGGCCGACGACCCAGAACCGAGATAGCCGACCGATCCCCAGGGGCTCGCGACGCTGCCACCGTTGACGCTCATCACGCCGTTGCCGGACGAGTCGGCTCCGACGAACAACCCGTAATCCGCTGCCACGCTGCCGCCGCTCACGGTCAGCCCGCCCACGCCCCGATATCCAACATAAAAGCTGTCTGCCGACCACGTGCCGCTGGTCACGGTCGCGGTGCCGGTGCTGCCCGGAACCCAGGCAAGGGCCGCATAGGCGACGTTCCGCACGTAGCC
>JBJTQP010000059.1:0-29213 GCA_046075685.1 Planctomycetaceae bacterium
CTTCTCGCAGAGGATCGCCTTGCCGTGCTTGGCCGCCTCGATCGCGATCTCGGCGTGGAGGTTGTTGGGCGTGCAGATGTCGATCGCGTCGATGTCGTCGGCGGCCACGAGCTTCCGCCAGTCGGTCTCCACCCGCTTGTAACCCCAGCGGTCGGCGAAGGCCTTGGCCTTGTCGGCGTCGCGGGCCGCGACCGCCTGCAGGACGGGGAGATACTCGAGGTCGAAGAAATCCTTGACGCGGTTGTAGCCGTTGGAATGGGCGCGGCCCATGAAGCCGTAGCCGATCATGCCGATGCGGAGTTGCTTGGCCATAGAATTTCCTTCGTGTGTCAGTTTCAGCCGTGGGCGTCGCGGACGGCGATCATGGTCTCGAGGATCGTGTTCCAGGTCTTCGGGTCTTCGAGCGTGGCATTGGGAAACATGCAGCCGTCCCAGCAGATGTGGCGGATGCCGCGGTCGGCCGCCCCCTCGAGCCAGAGGCCCGCGCACCTCACGATGTCGAGCTTGCCGGCGGGATCGTCGGCCCGGCAGTGCTTGCCGGTCTTGTCGTGCGAGCCCGCGCCGTGCACCTGCCCGTCGTTCTGGGCGACGTGGAAGTCGATCGTCCAGGGCCGAAGCTTCGCCACCATCGCCTCGTAGGCCGGCCAGAACTCGGCCTCGGTGTAGCCGGGCTGCACGAGGGCGTGCTCGGGTGCGTTGTAGCCGAGCAGGTAGAGGTAGGTGTGGGCGAGATCGGCCTGGAAGCCGAGGGCCTCGGGCATCCCCACCTCCTCGAGCAGGTCGAGCATGTCCTTCCAGGAGTGCATGCCCGCCCAGCAGATCTCCCCCTCGGCCGCGAGCCGCTGGCCGTGGTCCTTGGCGATCGTCGCAGCCTCGCGGAACGTCTCCGCGATCTTCGCGGTGTTGGCCGCCGGGTTCTCCCGCCACTTCGCCACGCCGAACTCGGCCGAGTCGATGCGGATCACGCCGTACTTCCGCACTCCCTGCCGCTCGAACACCCTCGCGATCCGGCAGGCCATCCGCACGGCCGAGAGAAACTTCTCCCGGGCCGCCGCGTCGCCCATCGCCGAGTCGCCCACCGTGCCCGGCCAGACCGGGGCCACGAGCGACCCGACCGCGAAGCCATGGCCCGCGATCGTGTCGGCGATCCGCACGAGCTCGGAGTCGCTCGCCTCGGGGTTCGTGTGCGGCAGGAACAGGAAGTAATCGATGCCGTCGAATCGTTGGCCGCTCACGTTCGCCGCGGCAGTGAGTTCGAGCATCCGCTCGAGCGAGATCGGCGGCTCCTGGCCGGGGTCGGTGCCCTTGCCGACGAGGCCGGGCCACATGGCGTTGTGCAGTTTCGGGGCGGCGTGTGACATCAGGACCGCTTTCCGTTCAGGGGGAGGTCGGGGTGAACGTCGGGGCCGAAGTAGCGGAGCGAGACGAGCGGACCGGGGCCGGTGTTCTTCACCACGTAGCCCGCCGCCGCGGCGTCGGCCGAGATGAAGAGCTCGTCGGCGGTCATCTGGCCGAAGCGGATGAGCGTGGGCGTGGCCACGTCGTGCCCTCCCACCGAGCCCTCGCCCTGCACCGTGATCCAGCCGCTGGCGCCGGCGTCCTTCACGGTGATGCTCGCTCCGGGCTCGAGCGTGAGTTCCTTGGCGCTGAACAGCTGCCTGCCGTCCACGCGACCGTACACGATCCAGCGGTCGGTCGCTCCCGGGGTGCTCCGGGCCGCGTCGACGATCGGCTCGAGGTAGTTGCTCTCCTTGAAGTGCGTGTCGACGTTCTTCTCCCAGTCGAGCTGGCCGATGATGAAGTCGAGATCCTGGTGCTTGTCCGCGGGCATGTCCTTGACGAGCAGGCTCCAGGGCACGGCCCGCCCCTCGACGAGCGACTGGAACATCGCGAACACGTCGCTGCCCCACTGGGGCTCATAGGTGAGCAGCGAGCCCGGGGCGTGCAGCACCCCCGGAGGGATCAACCAGCCGGTGCCACGCTTCAGCCGGTAGGCCTTGGCGAGGTCGATGATGCCGTTGTCGCCACGGTTCCAGTTCTCGAGGCACTTCCGCACGTCGGCCTTCGTGGTGCCCGGCTCGAGCCCCATGAAGGTGTAGGGGAAGTTGTTGTCGCAGTTGTTGTACTGCGGCGGGAAGTAATAGCTCTCGGGCTTGCCCTCGTGGCCCACCAGCGCCGCGTCGGCGGCCGACTGGTGCATGTGGTGCGGGATCGGCCCCATGTTGTCGAAAAACTTCGAGTACACGGGCCACTTCTTGTAGCGGTCCCAGCTTCCCTGTCCGACGAGCCTCGCTCCCCCTTCCGCCACCGCGTCGCGGAGCAGGAACCGTTCCCCCTCGACCACGCACCACGAGAGCCCCTCGTCGGGCACGCGGCCCTCGTTGGCGGCCTCTGTCGTGCTGGCGAACCACCGCTCGTCGATGCCGCCGCGGTCGAGGCCGTAGGCGTAGTAGTCGTCGGGATGGAGGCGAACACGCTTGCCGGGATGCAGGAAGCTCCGCGGCACCCACGTGGGTGAGAGGCGGAGGATCCCACGGCCGGCGTCGAGCCCCCGGCCGAGCGCCGAGCCCACGTTCTTGGCCTCGGGCAGGATCGCGGTTCCCTTGACGGCGGCGGCCATGCAAACCCTCCGGTGTTCCCCAGGTGTCCCGTTGCCGGATCGCAGCGGATCTTGATGGACGATGTTGTACGGGCCGTGCTGCGGCTCCGCAACCGAGTGCGCATCTCCGGTGCGAGCCTACGAGGCGCGTGACGCCGGGAGTGGAGTGCGTGGTTTCACGCGGCGATCTGGCGGCATACACTCGCGACATGGGACGCGGGATCGTCGTAGCCGCCGGCATGCTCGCGAGCGTCGTGTGCGGCGGCGTGTGTTCGGCATCCCGGGCCGCGGACGGCGGCGACATTCATGCGACCGCCGAAAGGGTGCTCGCCGCCACGGCGAGCGTGGCCTGCGTCACCGACGGAGGATCCTTCTCGGGGTCCGCGTTCGTCATCTCGGCGGAGGGGCACGTGCTCACGGCCGCCAGCGCCGTGCCGGCCGGAGCCGCCGAGGTCAGCGTGCTGCTGCCCGGGTATCGACGGCGACCGGCGTCGATCGTGACCGTCGCCGACAGCCTCGGCGTCACACTGCTCAAGGTGCAGGCCGACGAACCGCTGGCCTTCCTGCCCCTGGCCCGCACGCTTCCGACAGTCGGCGACGTGGTCTTCACCGCTGCGGACGTCGACGACGTCATGCTGGCGAATGGCCGGGCCTCGTTCAGCCGGGGTGTGGTCAGCGGGCTGTATGACGTCGAGCCGCAGCCGGAGGCGGCCTACGCGGGCCGCGTGATCGAGACCACGGCCGCGGTGAATCCCGGGTCCGATGGCGGCCCGCTCGTCGACGCCACCGGATGCGTTGTCGGCGTGATCAGCCTGGCGGTGTCGCCGCGCCGCTGGCAGGGCGTGGCCGTGCCGATGACCGTGCTGCTCGACCGGCTTTCGGGGCTCGCCGCCTGCGCGACGCAGGCAGCAGATGCCGCGCCGCCCGTGCCCGACACGCTCGCCGGTCTGCGCCGCTCCGCAGCCGCGGTGACGCCATTCCTCGTGGGCATCGACGTGGAGCGGACCTGGCCTGCCGAGGAACTGCCGAGATGTTCGTGGGCGGCTCACCGGGGCCGGATCGCCGACTGGGCCGCCCTGTCGGACGCCGACCGGGCCAAGCGATTCGCCGCCTTCGCCGCCCTGGCGCGGACGCTCGACGTCAACCAACTGCTGCGGCGGCCAGCGGGATCGGCGACTGGAGTCGTTCTTTCCGACGAGGGTTTCGTGCTCACCAGTTCGTTCAACGTCGGTGACGACACGGCCTTCGTCGCCAAGGCGACCGGTCGGCCACGCTCCTTCGCCGTCGACGAGTCAGTCGAGCAGCTGCTGGCCGAGCCGGCGGGAGGGTTTGCGCCGCGTCCCAATCCGATCCGCCGCGTCACGGTCGTGCTTGCCAATGGCAGCCGCCGGGAAGCGCGGGTGCACGCCCGGCACGAGCCGCTGGGCGTGGCGCTGCTGAGGGTCGAGGGCCCCATGCCGCCCGGCATCGATCTCGCGGGTGCGGCCACGTCGCCCCAACTGGGCGACCAGGTGGCGGCCGTCGGGCTGCCGGAGGCTGGTGCCGACGGTGTCACGTTCAATCCCGGGATCGTGAGCGCGGCGTCGCGGAACCGCGGCTATCGCTTCCAGACTGACGCCCTCCTCAACTACGGCAACTCCGGCGGCCCCGTGGTCGATGCGGCTGGCAGCCTGCTCGGCATCGCCACCGCGCCGATCGAGCCCGACACCGTGATGGGACGCATCTTTCCCCTGCAGCAGTTGATGCGTTGGAACCGGGCCCCCAACTCCGGCGTCGGCTTCGTGGCCCGGGCCGACCGCATCCGGGCCGCCCTCGATGACCTGAAGGCGGGAAGGTCGTTCGAGAAGTTTCCCGGGCCGTTCCTCGGAGTGCAGGCCGACGAGTCGCGGGCTCTCGGCGAAGACGTCGTGATCGGGTTCGTGGCGGAGGGCTCGCCGGCCGCCCGGGCGGGACTCCGCAAGGGCGACGTGGTGCTTGCCTACGACGGCATGGAACTCGCCGCCTGGCGCGAACTGACCGAGCGGATCGCCGCGGCCAGGCCCGGAGACTCCGTCACGCTCACCATCCGGCGAAAGCAGAAGGGGCCACGGCTCGTGATCGCAGGCCGCGACGTCGAAACCCTCGAGGATCTCGAGCGCGTGAAGATGTCGCTGCAGCCCGGCGCGACGTTCGAGGGGCGGCTGGTGGCCGACGATGTCCGCGACGTGAGCGTCGTGCTCGGGGAGAACAAGTGATGGGCCGCGGGTGGGGGATCATCGGGGCCGTCCTCGTCCTCGGTGGAGCGTGCCGGGGCGGTCGAGTGGCGGCCGCCGACGAGCTCGCCACCCTCTGCACGGCGATCCGGCCCGCGTACGTGTTCATCGCCGGCGGGAGCGGCGTGGTGGTCCGGCCGGACGGCCTGATGCTCACCAATGACCACGTGCTGGAGAATCGTTGCAGGTTCGACGTCCGGCTCGGCGATGGACGGTCGTTCAAGGCCCGCGTGCTCGGCCGTGACGAGGTCGGCGACCTCGCGGTGCTGAAGATCGACGCACCCGACGGGGAGCCGCTGCCGCACCTGCCGCTCGGTGATTCGGAGACCGTCCGCGTCGGTGACGAGGTGATGGCCGTCGGCAATCCCTTCGCGCTCGGCGTGATCGACCAGTCCCCCACGTTCACGCTCGGCATCGTGTCGGCTGTCCAGCACACGCAGGGCACCTACACCGAGTGCATCGTCACAGACGCCGAACTCAATCCCGGCAATTCCGGGGGGCCGCTGGTGAACCGGGCGGGCGAGGTGGTGGGCGTCAACGGCCAGATCAGCACGCGGTATGGCCTGCGGAGCAACACCGGCCTCGGCTTCGCGATCTCGGCGCGGCAGATCGCGCTCTGGCTGCCGCGGCTCGAGAAGGCGGAGGGAGGCGAGGTGAATCATGCCCGCCTGACAGGAGTGCAGTTCGAGAGTCGCGATCGCGAACGGCCGGAGAGCATCGTGGTGAAGACAGTGGCCGAAGGATCGCCCGCGGCGGACGCAGGCTTTCAGGCAGGCGACGCGATCGTCGCCGTCGACGGCATTGCGGTCGTCAATGGTCACCGCTTCGCCGGTCTGATCGGCGTCTACCCAGAGGGCCATGAGGCTGCGTTTCGCGTGCGCCGTGCTGCAGGCGAGGAGACGCTCCGGGCCGTGCTCACGGCGCCGCAGCGGTGCCAGACCGGCATCGATCTGGCACGACCGCGGGGGGGCGACCTGTTGCCGCTCGTGGAGGCCGTGGAGGAGGGCTCGTCGGCCAAGGCCGCCGGCCTGAAGCCAGGCGACGTGATCGTCGCCTTCGCGGGCCGGCGGCTCGAGTTCAGCAGCCGAGACGACCGCCGCGCCTTTGACCGCGGCCTCCGCACGCGGATCGACGTCGGCGACATCGTCCCTCTGACGGTGCGCCGGAAGGAGGGCGGCGGCGAACCCGTGGAAGTCGAGTTACGGCTCGTGGCCCGCTGACACGGCCACGATCGCGGCGGCGAGTTTCGCGACGGATCTCGGCGCCGAGCCCTCGGCCTTGTTGTTGATCGTGATGAACACCGCGCGGCCGCGGCGGGCCGCATGGGCGGCGAACCGGGCGAGGGCCTGCCGCGTCGGCGTGTCCTCCTCGACGAGCCGGTCGAAGGGAAAGTAGGCCTGCCTGGCATCCTCGTAGCGGTGCCCGGCGTGGAGGTTCCAGCGGGCCACGAGCGGGAGTTCGCAGTCGTCGCGATCGAGGGCGAAGGCGGCGGCCTGGTCGGCCACGGGCGGCATCCGGGCGTGCACGGCGAGGCAGGGAACGGCGGCGGCGTCGCGGAGGGCCGTGGCGAATGCCGGGCAGGTGAGTTCGGGGTCACGGACCTCGACGGCGAGCACGACGTCGCCGGGCGTCCGGCCCCGCAGCACCGCCATGAAGGCGGCGATGCGGGCGGCGGTCTTCGGGACGTCGGCAAGCAGTCGGCGGCCGAGCGGTGGAAACTGGAACACCAGCGGCCCGGCCGCGGGTCCGAGACCGGCGACCGCCGGCTCGACGAAGGTCACCGCCGCGGCGGCAGCATCGAGAAACGACGGGTTGTCGCGAGAAGCCGCACCGCTTCCGGGCGTGCGGATCACCGGGTCGGTAAAGGCCGCCGGCGCCTTGACGACGAACCGAAATGACGCCGGCACCTGCGCAGCGTAGGCCGCGAACTCCGCCCGGGTGAGCGGCGCGTAGAACGTGCGGTCGAGGCTCACCGTGCGGAGCAGCGGATGGGCGGCATAGGCCGGCAGGCCGTGGCGGGCGAGCACCTGCTCCGGTGCCGGCTTGCCGCTGCGGGCCGCGAACACGAGGCCCGTCCACCCCGGGAACGACCAGCTCGACGTGCCCAGGCGTACCGAGGCGGGCAGGTCGGCCCCCAGGCGCCGCAGGTTGGCCGGCACGTCGGCCGGATCGACCGCATCGGCATCGGTGAAAAGGGGGAGTTGGGCGTTCATGGCCGCGGCCGCCGAGGCATCAGCCGAAAAACGGGGCGAGCACGTTCCGGGCCACCCTCAGCGCCCGACGTCGGCCGGCGAGGCCCTTTCCAAAGGTCTCGTCCTCGACCTCGATGCACACCGGCCCGTCATAGCCCACGCGGGTGAGTTCGCCCATGAACCGCGGCCAGTCGATCTCGCCGTAGCCGGGGATCCGCGGGGCGTGCCAGCGGTTGGGGAAGTCGAACCGGCCCACCTCGTTCACCGCGGCCCGGTCGATCCGCACGTCCTTGGCGTGCACATGGAACAGCCGGTCCCGGAACTCCGCCAGCGGCCCGGCCGGATCCATGTCCTGCAGCGCCAGGTGCGAGGGGTCGAAGTTGAGGCCGAAGGCTGCGGAGCCGAGGTCCGAAAACGCCCGCCGCCAGACCGCGGGCGACACGAACAGGTTCTTGCCCCCGGGCCACTCGTGCTTCGTGAACAGCATCGGGCAGTTCTCGATCCCGATCCGCACGCCGTGATCCTCCGCGTGCCGCAGGAGCGGCCGCCAGACCTCGAGGAACCGCGGCCAGTTGTCGTCGACCGAGAGCCGCCAGTCGCGGCCGGCGAACGTGTTGACGGTGTGCACCCCGAGGAGCGCCGCCGCCGCGATGACCCGCTTCAGGTGCTCGACCGCCACGGGCCCGACCGCCGGGTCCGGATCGAGCGGATTGGGGTAGTAGCCCAGGCCGCTGATGGCGATCCCGCGGCGGTCGCAGGCGGCGCGGACGTCGTCAGCGCGGGCCGGCGTGAGATCGATGACGTCGACGTGCGTGACCCCCGCGTACTTGCGGTCGGCCCGCCCCACCGGCCAGCACATCAGCTCCACGCAGCCGAATCCCTCGGCCGCAGCCAGGTCGACGACCTCGGCGAGCGAGAGCTCGGGAACGATCGCCGACACGAATCCCAGACGCATGCCATCCTCCACGACCGGCGGTTGCGGGCCGACCACATGGTCGCCGATCGACCGTCCGCGGGCAATCCGTGGCGAGAGCCCGTTCGGGATTCGTATTACGCCACGATGTCTTCGACCACGTTGCCCTTCGTGTCGGTGAGCCGCATTTCGCGGCCCGCGTGGCGGAACGTGAGCCGCTTGTGGTCGAGGCCGAGGAGATGAAGGATCGTGGCGTGCCAGTCGTGCACGTGCACCGGGCTCTCCACCGCCTCCATCCCGAAGTCGTCGGTGGCGCCGTGCACGTGGCCCGCCTTCACGCCGCCCCCCGCGAACCACGTCGTGAAGCCCTGGTGGTTGTGATCGCGGCCGTCGTCGGTTTGGCCGTAGGGCGTCCGCCCGAACTCGCCCCCCCAGATCACGAGCGTGTCGGCGAGCATGCCCCGGGCTTCGAGGTCGGCGAGCAGGCCCGCAATCGGCTTGTCCACCGCCCGCGCATGCCGGCCGTGCTCGGCCTCGAGGTTGCGGTGCTGGTCCCAGCCGCCGTGGCACACCTCCACGAACCGCACGCCCCGCTCCAGCAGCCGGCGGGCCATCAGGCATTGCCGCGCAAACTCGGCCGTGTCCTCGTCGCCGAGGCCGTAGAGCGCCGCCGTCGCCTCCGATTCGGCCGCCACGTCGAGCGCCTCCGGCAGCGTGTCCTGCATCCGGAACGCCATCTCGTGGGCCGCGATCAGGCCCTCCACCGCGGCCGCCTCCGCGCCCTCCTCCTCGGCGCGGAGGTTGAGCGACTGGATGAAGTCGACCTGCGCCCGCTGCTCGGCCCGGGTGAGACGTGGATTGGCGATGTTGCTCACCCCCTCCTCGCCACCGCCGAACCGCGCGAACCGCCCCCCCGCGCCGCCGATCTTCGTGGCCTGGTGCCGCGCCGGCAGAAACCCGCTGCCGTAGTTCAGCGGGCCGCCGTTGGCCGGCGGCGGGCTGATCGTGACGAAGCCCGGCAGGTTGTCGTTCTCGCTGCCGAGGCCGTAGGTCACCCAGGCTCCGAGCGACGGCCGCACCGACGTGCTCATCCCGGTGTGCATTTGCAGGAACGCGGGCGGGTGGTTCGGCACGTCGGTCCGCATGCTGTTCACGAGGCACAGCTTGTCGGCGTGGGCGGCGATCTCCGGAAACAGCTCCGAGATCCAGAGGCCGCTCGCGCCCCGCTGCCTGAACTCCCACCGCGGCGCCAGCAGCTTCGCGTTCGGCAGCCGGCCGCGGCCGATCGCCGTGCCTGCGTGGCGGACGAGTGCCGGCTTGTGGTCGAAGGAGTCGACGTGCGACGGTCCGCCGTCCATGCACACGAATACCACCCGCTTGGCCCGGGCGGGAAAGTGCGGCGGCTGCGTGCCCGCAGCCTGCTCGGCGGCGAGCGCCTTGAAGGCCACACCGCCGAAGCCGGCGGCGACCGTGGCGAGCCAGCGGCGGCGGGACCAGGCCGGCGGGGGAACGTCGTGCGTCATCGGAATCGTCTCCGCGGGACCGGGCTTTGGGTACGTGTCAGTTGCGGGCCAGGAACTCGTGGCTCGCCCAGAGCGACTGGCAGAGTTCGGCCCACGCGGCGCTTGTTTCGCCGCGCAACCGCACGAAGGCGAGGGCCGCGTCGACCTCCGCGGCGGAGGGCCGTCGGCCGAAGAACCGCAGCCACGCCCGCTCCGCCCGCCGCCGCACGTCGGGCTCCTCCTCGGCGAGCCACGCGGCCGCCTCCTCGGCCTGACGGATCACGAATCCGTCGTTGAGCAGGTAGAGCGACTGGGCGGGCACCGTGGTCTCCGGCCGCTGACCGGTCACCACGGCGGGCGAGGGCATGTCGAACAGGGCCAGCGGCTCCAGCGGCGTGCCGCGGAGCGCGGGCAGGTAGATCGCCCGCGTGAACACGGTTTCATCGAACGGCCGGCCCTGGCCGATGAGTCGGCCGGCGGCGAGACCCTCGCCGAAGTTCTCCACCGTCGAGCCCTCCGGCGGTGCGAGATCGAGCGTGCCGGCCGTGAACAGGATCCCGTCGCGGATCGCCTCGGCGTCGAGTCGCGCGGGCGTCATCCGCCAGCGGAGCACGTTGTCCGGGTCGGCGTCGAAGGCCTTGTCGTCGTGCCTGGTGGAGAGCCCGTAGCCGCGGCTCGCCACGAGCTCGCGGATCAGCGGCTTGATCCGCCAGCCGTTCCGCGCGAACCGGGCGGCGAGGTGGTCGAGCAGTTCGGGATGCGACGGTGGCTCGCCGGCGATGCCGAAGTTGTCGGGCGTGGCCACGAGCCCGCGGCCGAAGAGGTGCAGCCAGACGCGGTTGACGATCACGCGGGGCGTGAGCGGATTGTCGGCCGCGGCGATCCAGCGGGCGAGTTCCAGCCGGCCGCTCTCGGCGGCGGGGATCGTGCCGCCACCGGCGAGGGCCGGCAGCCCGCGGGGCACCGTCACGCCGGGCTTCTCCACCTCGCCCCGCAGGAAGAGCGGCGAATCGCGGGGCACCCGGCGGTCGAGCGCCGCCATGGCGAACTGCTTCGGCGTGCCGTCGGCGGTGAAGCCCTCGAGCCGCGAGGTGAGCGTGGAGACCTGCGTGCGGTTGCGGATCGCCTGGCCGGGATCGGGCCGCCGGCCGTCCGCGGCCATGCCCGCGAACTGGTCGGCGAGCCGGTCGAGCTGCGACTCGAGGAACTCCCGCGTGCGGGCGTCGAGCGGCCGCACGCCGTCGGGCTGGCCGGCGGACCGCGGCAGCTCGACCAGGTCTCCCGGGTTCACGTTTTGGATCACGCGGATCGTGCCGTACCGCGTGTCGGTGCTGCGGAAGATGCCGGCCAGGGCGTAGTAGTCGCGCTGCGAGACGGGGTCGTACTTGTGGTCGTGGCAGCGTGCGCAGGCGACGGTGAGCCCGAGGAAGGCCTGCGTGACGGCGTCGATCTGCTCGTCCACCACGTCCATCTCGAACTGCAGGCGGTTCCGCTCGGCGTGCGACTTGGGGCCGATCGCCAGGAACCCGGTCGCCACGAGGAGTTCCGCCCGCTCGCGATCGTCGCGGGCCTCGAAGAAGTCGCCGGCGATCTGCTCGATCGCGAACTGGTCGAAGGGCATGTCGTCGTTGAACGCCCGGACCACGTAGTCGCGATACCGCCAGGCGTGCGGGTAGGCGAAGTCGGTCTCCTTGCCGCTGCTCTCGGCGTAGCGGGCGACGTCGAGCCAGTGCCGGCCCCAGCGTTCGCCGAACCGGGGCGAGGCGAGCAGCCGGTCGACGGTGGCGAGGAACCGTACGCGGGACGGGTCGGCGAGGAACTCGGCCACCTCCTCGGGCTCCGGCGGCAGGCCGGTGAGGTCGATGTGCACGCGGCGCAGCAGCGCGGCGGGCCGCGCGTCGGCCACCGGCGCGAGGCCGGCGGCGTCGAGTTTCGCCAGGAGGAAGCGATCGACGTCAGTCCGCGGCCAGGCGTCGTTGGCGACGGCGGGGGCGGCGTGGTCGCGGACGGGCTGGAACGCCCAGTGCGTTGCGGCGGCGGCCGCCCGGTCGGCAACGTCGGGCGGCGGCCCTTCCGGCATGGCCAGTCCGTGGCGGATCCACTCCTCGATCGCCGCAACCGCCTCGCGGGGCAGCGGGCCGCCGTGGCTGCGCGGCGGCATCTGCACGTCGGGATCACGAGACGAGAGCACCTCGACGAGCCGGCTCCGCTCGGGCCGGCCCACGACCACGATCTCGCCGCCGTCGCCGCCGGCGAGGATCGCCGCGCGGGAATCGAGCCGCAGGCCCGAGCGAATCTCCGCCGCCGCGGCGGAGTGGCACTCATGACAGTGCTTCACGAACAGCGGCCGCACCTCGGTTTCGAAGAAGGCGAGATCGGCTGCCGTCTCGGGGGCATCAGCGGCGCTCGTCTGCCCCTGAAGCGTGGCCGACGCGGCGACGAGCGCCAGCGAAAACGCCACGGGTATCCGAGACCGCTTCATGGGCTCATGCCTACCTGCCACGCCGCCAGATTAAACGTCCAGAGGCGGTCAGGGTTTCGCAGGCTATTTTCGGCCCAGCAGGGCGGCGCTGCCGAGCACCGCGGGCAGGAGCCACGCCGCGGGGTTCGGCTCGGGCACGGCGACAGCCGCCGCCACCGGAAGCACGTAGGGCCCCGTGTCGAACAGGCCGCCACCGAGCAGGTCGGCGGCGTCGAGGATGTCGACCATCGTGTCGTAGTTGAAATCGCCTTCGAACCACGAGGCCCCCCTGCCGGTATCGAACCGCCCGCCGGCGAGCACATTGGCCAAGTCGATGATGTCGATCGTCCAATCCAGGTTCGTATCTCCGGGGGCCGCGAAGGCGAACGTCGCTCCCTGGCCGTCGGCCAACCAGCCCACCGTCCGTCCCCCCCCGGCACGGCTGGAGACGATGCCGCTGGTGCCGTTCCAGGTCCCATTGCCGCGGCCCGCGGCCAGGGCGGCGGCGGCATCAGCTGTCGACAGTCCGGCGAAGGTCACCGCCCCGCTGCCCACGTCGATGATCCCGCCCCGGTCCACCGTGAGCCCGCCGACCGTGGCGCGGAGCGACGGGGCGAGCGTCACCCTGCCGCCGTCGACCGGCACGAGTCGGGCCGTGGCAAGCGCTGCGGCGTGCGTCATGCGGAGCTCGCCCGCCGCCACCGTCACCGAGCCGGCCAGGCCGTTCGCCCGATCGAAGACCACCGTGCCCGCTCCTGTCTTCAGCACGGGCGTCGATCCGGAGAGCGCCGGATAGCCGGCCGTGGCCTGGGTCGTGGTGCCGGAGGCGACGCTGATCGTGGTTAGGGCCGACGGCGGTAACGGCACGTATTGGAGGGCATCGAACATCAGGAGCGAACTCACCGCCGCCGTCACCGCCTTGCCGGTGACCTCCACGCGCAGTGTGTGCGGCTCCGCGGAGAGGCCGTCGGCCGAATAGAGCCGGTGCTGGAAGACCTGGGAGGACGAATAGGTGTCGAGGCCGCTGCCCACGAGCGTGCCGTCGAGATGAACGTTGACCAGTCCGCCGTACTGCCCCTTGCGGACGAAGACGTCGACGGCGGTGCCCCCGAAGGTGAGCGTCAGGGCGTCGCCGGCGCTGCCGCTTTGCAGCATCGCCCCGCCGTAGTCGCCGGTGCCCGTCTTCCGCTGCCAGTCCTTCCCGGTCGCCGCGAGGGCCGACGAATCGCTGTCGACGACGGTCAGCTCGGCCTGGGGCATCAGCCGCCACGCGCGTACATGGTCGAATCGCGTCTCCTGCGGCAGGGCGGCGGTGCGGATGTCACCGTCGCACCAATCGAGGATCCCCACCGAGGCCCTGAGCACCTCTGGCACCCTGGGCACGCCCACGCCCGTGTAGGTCCGCACGCGGCGGCCGTCGTAGTAGGAGTCGAGCGTGGTGGCGTCCCAGAAGAGGCCGAAGTCGTGGTAGCCCGCATGGATGCCCGCGGCGGCGATGGTGGCCCCGGAGGACTGGTGGAATGCGTCGTAACCGTCCCAGTGAAGGTTGACGCGATACTGATCCGTCGCGTCGGGTGTCTCGACGATGTCGATCTCGGCGCCGTCGCGGCCGTCGTTGCCCGCGGTCAGATGCCCGCCATCCTGCGCGGTCATCCAGAACGCGGCCTGATGCCCGCTGTTGGCCGGGGGCAGCATGATGCGGGCCTCGTAATGGCCGTAGGTCTGGGACCACTTGTCCTTGGTCCAGATGCCCCCCGATGAAAACGTGCCGTCACCGTCGGCCTTGGTGCGGATCACGAGCTTGCCGTTCGCCAGCGACACGTTGCCGGCATCCCAGCCCCAGGTGACGCCGTTGTTGCCGTTTGGCCGGCCGTCCTGGTGGTTGATCGACCAGATCGACCCGTTCAGCGTGGGGCCGTCGAAGTTCTCGACGAGCGTGGGGGTCCAGCGGGTGCCCACGCCCTGCAGCTCGGGTGGGGCCGCAACGCCGCCATGGGCGACCGCGATCAGGATCGCCGCAGCCCCGAGCCGCCACCACGGCTGGATCGCCCTGAGTGGCGTGCCCCAGATGCTCACGGCCATGATCCTTGACTGGGTTGAATCGGCGGTCAGCGGTACGTTCAGATGATACTGGCGAAACCATCGCACAGGGAGTTTTTGGATGATCAGGTTGCCTGCCGGATGCCTCGCCCTCTCCCAGGCTTTCGCCTTTGGGGCTGCCGTGCTGGCCGCCGACCTGCGAGCCGAGCGGCCCAACGTGGTGTTCATCATGGCCGACGACCTCGGCTGGACCGACCTCGCCTGCTTCGGCAGTGGCTACTACGAGACCCCGCACATCGACCGCCTCGCGGCCGACGGGCTGCGGCTCACGTGCCACCATCACTGCCAGAACTGCACGCCCACCCGGGCCGCACTGCTGAGCGGCCAGTATCCGGCCCGCACCGGCGTGTTCACCGTGGGCAGCATCGATCGCTTCGACTGGCGAAGCCGGCCCCTGAAGCCGGTCGAGAACCTCACGCACCTGCCGCTCGACCGGGAGATCCTTCCCGCTGCGCTCAAGAAGGCGGGCTATGCCACGGGCATGTTCGGCAAGTGGCACATCGGCGAGCAGGGCGACTACGCGCCCGGACGTCGCGGGTTCGACGAGGCGATCGCGTCGCAGGGGAAGCACTTCGACTTCAAGACCCAGCCCGAGGTGCCGCACTCCGCCGACGAGTATCTCGCCGACTTCCTCACCGACCGGGCGGTCGACTTCATCGCCCGCCACGCGCACGAGCCCTTCTTTCTCTACCTGCCCCACTTCGGCGTGCACGCCCCCTTTCAGGCCAAGCCTGATCTCGTGGAGCGGTTCGCGGGCCGGCCAGCGGCGGGCGGCCATCACGATCCCACCTACGCCGCGATGATCGCATCAGTGGACGAGAGCGTGGGCCGCGTGCGCCGGGCCCTTGCCGAGCATGCGCTCGCCGACCGCACGGTGGTGATCTTCACCAGCGACAACGGCGGCGTCGGCGGCTTCGGCCGCGAGGGGATCACGAACTCGCGGGGCGACGTCACCGACAATGCGCCGCTCCGCAGCGGCAAGGGGAGCCTCTACGAAGGGGGCACGCGGGTGCCCTTCATCGTGCACTGGCCCGGCGTGACGCCTGCGGGCGCGGCCTGCGCCGAGCCCACGATCCACGTCGATCTCTATCCGACGATGCTGGAAGTGTGCGGGGCTGCCAAGCCCGCGCAGGTGCTCGACGGCGAGAGCCTCGTGCCGCTGTTTCGCGATCCCTTGGCCCGCCTCGATCGCGAGGCGATCTACCAGCACTTTCCCAGCTATCTCGGCGCCGGTCAGGGCACGTGGCGGACGACGCCCGTGAGCCTGATCCAGCAGGGCCGCTGGAAGCTGATGGAGTTTCTCGAGGATGGAGCGGTCGAACTCTACGACCTGGAGTCGGACCTCGGCGAGCGGAAGAACCTCGCCGCCGAGCAGCCGGAGCGGGCCCGGGAGATGCGGGCGAAGCTGGGGACCTGGCGGCAGCAGGTCGGGGCCGGCATGCCCACGGCGAACCCCGATCGGCAGCCTCCCGCGGGCCGGCGAAAAAATCAGTCGGCACGGAGCGGCACGTGAGCCAGATCGGCCGAGCACCGCTCGACGGTCCGCTGGCGGGGCTTGCCCGGCAGCTCGACGGCACGCTGGCCCGCGACCAGGCCACCGGAGTCGCCTATTCGACCGACGCCTCGGAGTATCAGGAGCGGCCGCTGGCCGTGGCCCTTCCAAAGTCCGAGGCCGACGTCCGCGCGCTGGTCCGGTTCGCAGCCGAGCAGCGCGTGGGCCTGATCCCGCGTGGCGCCGGCACGTCGCTCGCCGGGCAGGTGGTGGGGGGCGGCATCGTCGTCGACATGGGCCGGCACCTGAACGGCATCGTGTCGCTCGACGTCGGCCGGCGCCGGGTCCGCGTGCAGCCGGGCGTGGTCCGCAACGAGCTCAACCGCGTGCTCGCGCCGCACGGCCTGTTCTTCGGCCCAGAGACTTCGACGGCCAACTGGGCCACGATCGGCGGCATGGTGGGCAACAACTCGTGCGGTTCCAACTCGATCGCCTACGGGTCGACCCGCGACCACCTCGTGTCGGCCCGCGGCTTCCTCGCCGACGGCAGCGAGGTGACCTTCGGGCCGCTCGGCGCGCTGTACGTGGAGTCGAAGCGGCTCGCGGCGGACGCGCTCGAGACGCGGATCTACCGCGAGGTCACCGGCCTGCTCGGCGACGAGGCCACCCGGCGGCTGATCCGCGACTCGTTTCCGCGGCCCGAGGTCACCCGCCGCAACACGGGCTACGCCCTCGACGCCCTGATGCATGCCTCGTGCTTCGATCCCGCCGTGCCGGACGACTTCAACATGTGCCGGCTGCTCGCCGGCTCGGAGGGCACGCTCTTCGTGGGCGTTGAGTTCGAGCTCAACCTGGTTCCGCTTCCGCCCCCCGGGGCGCTGCTCGTCGTCCACTGCCGGACGGTCGACGAGGCCCTGCGGGCCGCGGTCGTCGCCATGCGGCACCGGCCCACGGGCTGCGAGCTGATCGACGACACGATCCTCGAGTGCACGAAGGCGAACCTCGAGCAGTCTCGCAACCGCGACTTCGTGGTCGGTGATCCCGGCGCGATCCTGGTGGTGGAGCTCCGCCACGAATACCGGCCCACGCTCGAGGCCCTGCTCGGCCGGCTCGAGGCCGAACTGCGGGGGGCGGGGCTCGGCTACGCCTTCCCGGTGCTCCACGGTGGCGACTGCGACAAGGTCTGGGAGCTCCGCCGGGCCGGCCAGGGGCTCGTCAACAACGTGCCGGGCGACGCCAAGCCCCGCGAGATCGTCGAGGACACGGCCGTGGCCGTGGAGGACCTGCCCGCCTACATCGCCGAGTTCGACCGGCTGCTCGCGGAGAAATATGGCATCGACTGCATCCACTACGCCCACGCCGGTGCCGGGGAGCTGCACCTCCGGCCGCTGTTCGACCTCCACTCGCCCGCGGGCCTGAAGATGTTCCGCGACGTCGCCACCGACGTGGCGGCGCTCGTGAAGAAGTACCGCGGCAGCCTCTCGGGCGAGCACGGCGACGGCCGTCTCCGCGGCGAGTTCATCCGCTCGATGGTGGGCGACGCGTGCTACGAGCTCTTCGTCCGCGTGAAGCGGGCCTTCGATCCGCAGGGGATCCTCAACCCAGGCAAGATCGTCGACACGCCGCCGATGGACACCGCGCTGCGGATCGTGCCCGGCGCGCCACCGCCCCGGCATGAGACGGTGTTCCGCTTCGCCGACACCGGCGGCATCCTCCGCGCCGCGGAGAAGTGCACCGGAGTGGGGCAGTGCCGCAAGTCGCACCTTGCCGGCGGCACGATGTGCCCGAGCTACATGGCGACCCGCGACGAGGTCCACACCACGCGGGCTCGCGCCAACGTCCTCCGGCAGGCGCTCGCCGGCCCGCAGGACGCGGCGGACCCCTGGCGGCGGCCGGAACTCGCCGAGGTGATGGACCTCTGCCTGTCGTGCAAGGCCTGCAAGAGCGAGTGCCCGTCGAACGTCGACATGGCGCGGCTCAAGGCCGAATGGCAGCAGCACGTGCACGACGCCCACGGCGTGCCGCTCCGCACCCGGCTGGTGGCGGGCACACCCGCGATGCTTCGGCGGGCGGCGGTGGTGCCCTGGGCCTACAACCTGCTCGTCCGCCTGCCGGTCGTGTCGCACGCGCTGAAGACCGTCGCCGGCTTCGCCTGGCGGCGGTCGCTCCCCAAGCTGCCGCGGATGCGGCTCACCGCATGCCTCTCCCGACGGCCGCCCTCCGGGCCGCGGCCCAACGGTCGCGTCCACCTGTTCGTCGACGAGTTCACCGACACGCTCGACGCCGGCCTGGGCATCAAGGCGGTGGAGCTGCTCGAGGCCCTGGGCTACGAGGTGGTCCTGCCACGGCACGTCGACAGCGGCCGGGCCCAGCTCTCCACGGGGCTGGTGCGGGCCGCCCGCGACCTGGCGGTCGCGAACGTCGAACTGCTCGACCCCGTCGTCACCGACGCGGCCCCGCTCGTGGGCATCGAGCCATCGGCGATCCTCGGCTTCCGCGACGAGTATCCCGACCTCGTGCCGAAGCGGCTCGAGGCCGCCGCCCGGCGGCTCGCGTCGCGGACGCTGCTCATCGACGAGTTCCTCGCCCGGGAGGCGCGGGCGGGCCGGATCACCCCGGACACCTTCACCGCCGACCGGCGGCGGATCGCCCTCCACGGCCACTGCCACCAGAAGGCACTGGGGAGCGTGGCCGACTCGGCGGAGATCCTCGCCCTGCCGGCGAACCATACCGTCGAGGTGATTCCGTCGGGCTGCTGCGGCATGGCCGGTTCGTTCGGCTACGGCCGCGAGCACTTCGACGTCTCGATGAAGATCGGCGAACTGGTGCTCTTTCCGTTCGTGCGCAGGGCCGACCCCGACGTGCTCATCGCCGCCCCCGGCACCAGCTGCCGGCACCAGATCGCCGACGGCACGGGCCGCCGAGCGCTGCACCCGGTCGAGATTCTCCACGCCGCAGTCGCCCGGCCTACAATCCGGCCATGAGCGGACCCACGATCGTCTGGTTTCGGCGCGACCTCCGGCTCGACGACAATCCCGCCCTCGTGGCGGCCGCCGCCCGCGGCGGCGTGGTGCCGGTCTTCATCTGGGCTCCCGACGAGGAGCGGCCCTGGGAGCCGGGGGCCGCGTCGCGGTGGTGGCTGCACCAGTCCCTCGAGCGGCTCTCCGCCGCGCTCGAGAAGGCAGGGACGCCGCTGGTGATCCGCAAGGGCCCGTCGCTCGATGCCCTCCGCGCGGTCGCCAAGGAGTGCGGCGCGAGCGGCGTCGTCTGGAACCGCCGCTACGAGCCGGCGGTAATCGCCCGTGACACTGCGATCAAGAAGACCCTCGTGGCCGACGGCCTCGCCGTCGAGAGCTTCAACGGCGGGCTGCTCTTCGAGCCGATGCAGGTGGCCACGAAGGAGGGTCGGCCCTACCAGGTGTTCACGCCCTTCTGGCGGGCACTGCTCGCCAAGGACGAGCCGGCCGAGCCGGCGGCCGCGCCGCGGCGGCTGAAGGGAATGGAGAAGTCACTCCGCAGCCTGTCGGTCTCGGCGCTCGGGCTGCTGCCGACGATCGCCTGGGATGCGACCATGGCCGCCACGTGGATGCCCGGCGAGGCGGGGGGGGCGAAGCGGCTCGACCGCTTCCTCGACAAGGCACTCACGGGCTACGCCGCCGGCCGCGATCGGCCCGATCACGAGGGCACGAGCTGCCTCTCGCCGCACTTGCACTTCGGGGAACTCTCCCCGCGGCGGGCCTGGCACGCCGTCCGTGCGGCTGTCGGCGGCAAGCCGGCGGCGAAGATCACCAGCGGCGGGGCCGAGGCCTACCTCCGCGAGCTTGGCTGGCGGGAGTTTGCCAATCATCTTCTCTACCACTTTCCGCACACGACCGACGCTCCGCTGCGGGCCGACTACGCGCGGTTTCCCTGGGCCCGCGACCCGATCGGACTGCGTGCCTGGCAGAAGGGCCGCACGGGCTTTCCGATCGTCGACGCCGGCATGCGGCAACTCTGGGCGACCGGCTGGATGCACAACCGCGTACGGATGATCGTGGCCAGCTTCCTCGTCAAGGATCTCCGCATCTCGTGGCTCGAGGGGGCGAAGTGGTTCTGGGAAACGCTCGTCGACGCCGACCTTGCCGCCAACACGCTCGGCTGGCAGTGGGCCGCCGGATGCGGCGCCGATGCGGCTCCCTACTTCCGGATCTTCAATCCCACGAGCCAGGCGGAGAAGTTCGACCCCGACGGCGGGTATGTCGAGCGGTGGGCGGGCCTGGGCCCCGGCTATCCGGAGCCGATCGTCGATCACGCCGAGGCCCGCAAGCGGGCGCTCGAGGCGCTGCAGGTGGTGAGCCGCGGCCGATCGTGATCCGGCCGTCCAGGGCGATCGCGTGGCCCAAGGTCTTCGTCGCCGCAGGCTGCAGCCTGCGGAAATGCGCCGGGGTTTGCGCTCTTGTAGCCGCGGGCTTGCAGCCTGCGGACACCGGGGTGGGACTGGTGCAGGCTGCAAGCCCGCACCTACGGGATGCGCTGTCCTTGCTGCCTGCGGATCTCCTGCAACGCCTCCTTCTGCTGTTCCGGATCACCAATCCGTGCGGCCGACTTCTCAGCTTCCGTCACCAGACCTGACGCGCCCTTCGGATCTCCGGCCGCCTTCATCGCCTTCGCGACGGCGAGCAGCGCGAAGGTCTTGTTGGCCGCGCCCTCGATCGTCCTGGCAGCCTTGGCCGCCTCGGCGAGCAGGGCCGCCGACCTGTCGCTTGCGCCGCTCCGCGCCCGCACGGTGGCGGCGGCGGCGAGGGCCTCGGCCTTGGGCCGCAGATCCTGCAGGCCATCGGCGAGCGACTCCAGACTCTCGATCACGGTCTGGGCATCCGCGGCGAGATTCGCATCGGCATAGCCGATCGCAACGGCCGCGAGCGCCTGCGGACGGAAGCGATCACTCACGTCGGCCCCGGCCGCGAGATCGGCGGCCTGCTTCAAGACACCCTTCGCCTTCGAGGTCTCACCGAGCCCCGCATCTTTCGACGCGTACACGGTTCCGATCTTGGCCAGCACGTTCACCCGGGCGACCGGGTCGCCGAGTCGTTCGGCCATCGCCAGGGCCGTGTCGATCGCCTCTCGGGCGGAGTTCCGCTCGCCGGTGGTTGCGTACACAGTCGCGATGTCGGTCAGCCGCGGTGCGAAGATCGCCGCGTCGGCATCGTCGGCGATCGTGGCCCGGGCCTCGGCGAGCGTCTTGACGGCCCCCGTTCGGTCACCCGACTTCAGCTGAGCCCTGGCCACCTTGGCGAGTTCGCGGGCGACACCGCCCGGCGTCTTGTCGGTGCGGGCCCTGGCCAACTGCTCGGCAATGGTTTGGCCCCCCTTCTTCTTCGTGCCGCCGCATCCGGCGAGCGGGGCGATGAGCACGAGACCGCAGGCCGCGGCGACGAGGCAGGGAGCGAACAGCGCTGGGCGGAACACGGCGTACATTTCCGAAAGAGGTGACGAACGCGGAAAGGCTGCCCGGTCAGAACTTCAGTCGGGCGCGGTGCAGGCGGGCGTGCAGTTCAGCCATCAGGTCGTCTTCCCCCGACTCGTCCTCGGCCTCGTAGGTGACCGAGAACCGCAGGTAGGCCCCGCAGTCGTCCCAGGGCACGGTCGAGATCGAGAGGTCGTGGATGAGGAACTGACTCGCATCCTGCGCGGTGGTGAACGAGCGGTCTCCGGCGGCCCTCGGGCTCGCCGTGTAGAGGAAGTAGGTGCCCCCGGGCATCTCGCACTCGAAGCCCGAGGCGCGGAGCACCCCGACGAGCTTCTCCAGCCGGCGCCGGTACTTCTCCCGAACCTGCCGTGGGATCTCGGGATCGGCGAGCGCCGCGGCCGCGGCCTTCTGGATCGCCATGAACTGTCCCGAGTCGCTGTTGTCCTTGATGTCGGCGAACGCCCGCACGATCCGCTCGTGGCCGCAGACCCAGCCCATCCGCCAGCCGATCATGTGAAACCCCTTCGACATCGAGTGCACCTCGACGCCCACCTCCTTCGCCCCGTCGATCGACAGGAACGAAAGCGGCTCGTCGTCATAAGTGAGCATGATATGGGCGGCGTCCTGCACCACGACCACGCGGTGCCGGTGAGCGAAGTCGATCACCCGCTTGTAGAACTCGCTGGTCGCCGTCTTGCCCGTGGGGCTGTTCGGATAGCAGAGCACGAGCAGCTTCGTCCTGGCGAGCACGTCGGCCGGGATGCCGTCGAGGTCGGGGAAGAAGTCGTTCTCCGGCAGCAGGGGCAGCCGCTGCACCACGCCGCCGTACCATCGCGTGGCGGTGCCGGCCACCGGGTAGCCCGGCACGGTCATCAGCGTGACGTCACCGGGATCGATGAAGGCCGCCGGCAGCATCGCGTAGGCGGTCTTGGAGCCGATGCAGTGGTTGATTTCCTTGACCGGGTCAAGGACGACACCGAACTCGCGGTGCATGAAGGCGGCGGCAGCCTCTTTGAAGGCTGCGATGCCATTGTCGGCATAGCCGCGGTTCTCAGGGCGATCCACCTCACGCTTCATCACGGCCCGCACGTGTGCGGGCGCCATCTCGTCGTTTTCGCCGATGCCGAAGTCGAGCATCCGGCGCTCCGGGTGGTCGGCAAGGGCCTTCCGTTTGGCGCGCTTGATCAGCTCGAACTTGTAGATGTCCGAGCCTTTTCCGAACATCGCGCCCCCGATCCGCTGGGCAAAGCGATCCTGGAACCACGGGTCGGCGGCATCGGCGGCAGGGGCGGGGGCTGACATCAGGCGGAAAACTCCCGGGTGCGGTGACGAAAACGAGCAAAACTTTCGTTCATCGGGCAGAATAGCGGGCAGGGAGATCCTTTCCAACGGTCCGCGGCCCCGCGCCGGCGGTCTGGTGACCGGCCTCGGCCGGACATATCCTTGCGGTCCTCAGGGGCCTGGGCGCGAAGGAGGCGGCATGCGACGCATCAGTGATGGCCGCTGGCTGCGGTACAGGGCCCCGGATCGCAGGGCTCGAGCAGTCCGGCAGAGGCTCGGCTCGGAGCAACTCGAGAGCCGACTCGCCCTGTGTGCCTCGCACGCGGTCGACTTCATCGACCCGCTGGCGGTGCCGTCATCAAGCCTCGCCGACTCGTTCGCCATCAACCTCGCGTCGTCCACCGGCTCCCTGTCGACGCTCGACGGCGGCGTGATCGCCACCGCCGCGGCGGCCAACGGCCTTCCCGACCTCCACAGCCTGCTTGGCGCCCCGACGGCCATCTACCTCGACTTCAATGGCGAGGGCAGCAACGCCGCCTATGACGTCGACGGCGACCCGACCACGTTCAATGCCACGGAGGCCGCCACGATCACCGAGGCCTGGCGGCAGATCTCGGTCTACTTTGCGATGTTCAACGTGGACGTGACGACGGTGAAGCCGAGCGTGCCCTTCGCATGGCACGTCTCCAGCCCCGACATCACCGGCGGCTACAGCTATGTCGGGGTGTTTCCCAACTCCTCGCCACAATCGTTCAACAACGCCGGCGATGCCCGCACCCGCGTCTCCGGCATCGCCCACGAACTCGGCCACAACTTCGGCCTCCAGCACCAGTCCAACTACGACCTGCTCGGCAACAAGACGGCCGAATACTCGTCGGGCTTCGATTTGCTGCATGGGCCGCTCATGGGCGTCGACTACGCCCAGAGCGTCCACAAGTGGTTCATCGGCCATCCCAGCAACTCGGTCAGCGGCCTGCAGGACGACATGGCGGTGATCGCCGGCAAGATCAAGGCCCGCGAACCGGCCGGCGGCGACGGGTATCGGGCCGACGACTACGGCGGCACGATCGCCACGGCCCGGGCGCTCGCGGCCACCTCCGGCAGCCGCACGATCTCGGGCATCATTGAGCGGATGGCCGACGTCGACACCTTCTCCTTCACCGCGACGGTCGGCGGTGCGGTGGTGTCGGTCGTGCCCACCAAGCCGTCGGGGCTCGACGCCAAGGTGGAGATCTACGACGCATCCGGCGTGCTGGTCGCCGCGAGCGACGGTGGCACGAACGAGCAGCAGGTCGTGCTCCCGGTCGGGGCCGGCACCTGGTACGTCTCGGTCTCCAGCCACGGCGACTACGGCGACGTGGGGATGTACGACCTGTCGGTGAACGACCTGCCCGCCGGCTGGTCGTCGGCCGACGTGGGGAGCACCGGGATTCTCGGCGACGCCGGCTACGACGCCGCCACGGGCACGTTCACCGTGGCCGGCTCCGGCGCCGACGTCTTTGGCACCGCCGATGCGTTCCGCTTCGCCTGGCAGACGCTCACCGGCGACGGCTCGATCGTCGCCCGGGTCACAAAGAACCAAAACACCAACGCCTGGTCGAAGGTGGGCGTCGAGATCCGCGAGACGCTCGCCGCCGGTTCAAAGCACGTGGCGATGGTGACCAGCGCGACGAGCGGCCCGCAGATGGTCTCCCGCACGTCCACCGGCGGCTCGTCGACGTCTGTCAACGGCACGGCGGCGACCTTCACGCCGACCTGGGTGCGGCTCGTCCGGGCGGGCAACGTGATCACCGCCTCGCGTTCGGCCGACGGCGTCGCCTGGACGACCGTCGGATCGACCACGGTGTCGATGGCGTCGACGGTCTACATCGGCCTCTTGACCTGCTCGCACGACACGGCCAAGGTCAACGAGGCGACCTTCACCAACGTGACGGTCACCGGCACGCTCAACGCGCCGGCGGCCGTCAACGCACTTGCGGCGCCGACGGGCGTGGCGGCGGCCCGGGGCACGGGTACGGCGGTGGCCGTCTCCTGGCAGGCCGTGGCGTCCGCCACGGGCTACGTGGTCGAGCGGTCGGACGACGGCGTCGACTTCGCCGACGCCGGCACGGCCACCGCGTCGGCCACCAGCTGGACCGATGCGAGCCTCGCCGGGTCGATGCGCTACTTCTACCGCGTGCGGGCGACCGATGCCTCCGGGCGGTCGGTGCCGTCGGTGATCTCGAGCGTGATCAACCGCCCCAGCGCCGTCACCAGCGCGACGGTCACGTCGCTCACCGTGTCGCAGGTGGTGCTCAACTGGCGGGACAAGAGCGGCGACTCCGGCTACCGCATCGAGCGGTCGACCGACAACGTCACCTTCACGCAGATCGGCACCGTCGCCACCAACTATCCGAGTTATTCGGCGACCGGCCTTGCGGTGGGCACGCGGTACTGGTTCCGGATCACGCCGATGAGCCCCTACGGCGATTCGGTGTCGACCGTGATCACCGGCTCGACGCGGCTCCAGGTCGTGGGCAGCATGTCGTTCACATCGAAGACATCGTCGGCCATCGGCATCCAGTGGACGGCTGTCACGGCAGCGACGGGATATCGCATCGAACGGTCGACCGACGGCAGCACCTTCTCCACGCTGGGGAGCGTGGCGGGCGACGTCCTCACCTACTCCGACGCCACCGTCACACCGCTCGGCGAGTATTACTACCGGGTGATCGCCACCAATGCGACCGCCGAGGGTGTGAATCCGGCGCTGCCGATCTTCGCAGCGGCGCCGGCCGCGGCGCTGCCGGCGCCCTGGTCGTCGGCCGACATCGGCAATGTGCCGGGCACGGGAGCGAGCGGCCTGTCGTCGGGCACGTTCACCGTCGTGTCGAGTGGGTCCGACATCTGGAGCACCGCCGACGCCTTCCGCTACACCTCGCAGCCGCTCGTGGGCGACGGCTCGATCGTGGCGCGGGTGGCGAGCGTCGAGAGCACGGCCGGCTGGGCCAAGATCGGCGTGATGATCCGCGAATCGACGGCCTCGAACTCGAGGCACGCGATGATGGTGGTCTCGCCCTCGAACAGCGTAGCGATGCAGTATCGCTCGGCCACCGGGGGCTCGAGCACGAGCATCGCCGGCCCGGCGGGCCTGGCGGCTCCCTACTGGGTGCGTCTCGTGCGGGCCGGCAACGTGCTCACGGGCTCGTGCTCTCCCGACGGCACGACGTGGACGCAGGTCGGCAGCGTCACCATCTCCATGGCGTCGAGCGTGCTCGTGGGCCTCTCGGCGAACAGCAACTCCAGCACGCTGCTCAACAAGTCCACCTTCACCAACGTCACCCTGAGCAACAACGCCCCGACGGTGGCCACGTCGGCGGCTGCATCACCGTCCACGGTGACGGCGACAACCGCCACGGTGTCGGTGCTCGGCGCCGACGACCACGGGGAGTCGAGCCTCACCTACTCGTGGGCGGCCACGGGCCCCGCGGGCGTCACGTTTTCCGCAAGCGGCACGAACTCCGCGAAGAGCAGCGTGGCCACGTTCACCAAGGCCGGCTCGTACACGCTCACGGCCACGATCACCGACACCGGCGGGCTGAAGACCACTTCCGCGGTGAACGTGACCGTGAGCCAGACGCTCACCGGGGTCGTGGTCACGCCCGCCACCGTTTCGCTGTTCACCGGCAGCACGCAGCAGTTCGCCGCCTCGGCGGTCGACCAGTTTGGTGATCCGCTGTCGTCCCAGCCCGCCTTTACATGGTCGGCGACGGGCGGTGGTTCGATCACGACGGCGGGACTGTTCACGGCCCCGGCGACGGCGTCCACGACCACGGTCAGGGCGACGTCGGGCAGCGTCTTCGGTACGGCCGCCGTGACGACCAGCGTGCCGGTTGCGGCGCCCACGGTGGCGACGGCGGCGGCAGCGTCGCCGGTGACCGTCACCGGCACAACGACGACCCTCTCGGTGCTCGGGGCCGACGACACGGGCGAGGCGGCGCTGGCCTACACCTGGTCGTCATCGGGGCCGGCTGCCGCGTCGTTTTCGGCCAACGGCACCAATACCGCCAAGAGCACGGTGGCCACGTTCACGAAGGCCGGCTCCTACACGCTGACGGCCACGATCCGCGACCCGGGCGGGCTGACGGTCACGTCTGCGGTGCAGGTCGTGGTCTCTCAGACGCTCACCACGATCGCGGTCACCCCGTCGTCGGTCGGCGTGTTCACGGAGGCCACGCAGCAGTTCGCAGCGTCCGCACGCGATCAGTTCGGCGATCTGCTGGCCACGCAGCCTGTCTTCGCATGGCAGGTGACCGATGGCGGTGCCATTTCCTCGACAGGCCTGTTCACGGCAGCCGCCACCGCGGGCACCTCGACGATCACGGCGGCGGCCGGGGGTGTCGCGGGCAGCGCCACCGCCCTGGTGTCGCTGTCGCCCAACGACGCGCCCACGGTGGCGACGGTGGCGACTGCCTCGGCGACCACCGTCACCGGCAAGACCACCTCGCTCTCGGTGCTCGGAGTCGATGACGGCGGCGAGGCGGCGCTCACCTACGCGTGGTCGGCCAGCGGCCCGGCTGCCGTGTCATTTTCCGCGACCGGGACCAACGCCGCGAAGAGCAGCGTCGCGACATTCACCAGGGCCGGCTCATACACGCTGACGGCCACGATCACCGACGCCCGCGGCGCCGCGGTCACGTCGGCGGTGAGCGTCACGGTGACGCAGAAGATCACCGCGATGGCGGTCACCCCGGGCACGGCGACGCTCGTCGTGGGCGGTACCCAGCAGTTCTCGGCGGTCGCAGTCGATCAGTTCGGCATCCCGCTTGTCACGCAGCCGTCGATCACGTGGCTGGTGTCCGGCGGCGGGTCGATCACGAGCAGCGGGCTGTTCACGGCGCCGGCCGCGGCGTCATCATCCCAGGTCGTGGCCGCGGCGGCGCTGATCTCGGGCAAGGCGACCGTCACCACCACGACCGACCTGGTGGTCACGGTCGCCGGCGGGCAGACGTCGACCGACTCCGGCGGCCGCAGCGGGAGCCTGACGCTCGTCAAGCGCGGCACCGGCACCCTGGTGCTCTCCGGGCCGAGCACGAACACGGGTGGCACGGTCGTGGAGGCGGGCGAACTCGTGATTCGTGACCTGGCCGCCCTCGGCAGCGGGCGGCTCGAGGTCCGGGCCGGCGGCCGCGTCACCATCGACGTCGGCATCGGCGAGATCGCGCTGCCGGCGCTGGTGGTCGACCCGCTGGGCCGCGTCGACATTGGTGCCGGAAGAATCACCGTGGCGGCGACCGGCCTCGCGGAGTCAAGCCTCAGGCAGCTGCTCCTTGCGGGCCGGGGCGACGGATCGTGGGACGGTGCCACCGGGATCATGTCGCGGGTGGCGGATCCGAACAGCGGCCGCACGGTGGGCTATGCGCCAAGTGCTGACGCGATCACGATCGCGTTCGCCGCCGCGGGTGACGCCAATCTCGACGGGATCATCGACGTCGCCGATCTGGCCAACTTCATGTCGAATATCGATTCGCCGGCACTCGTCTCGGCGGCCTGGGGCGACGGCGACTTCAACTACGACGGGATTGTCGATCAGCTCGATCTCTCCGAGTTCCTGGGCACGGGGCTGTTTGACCAGGGCATCTACCTCTCTGCCATGGATGCCGCCTTCGCGGATCTCGGCAGGCAGTGATCCGTTGCGGGGATGGTGTCGGTGAAGCCTCGCGCCGGACTGCCGACGAAACTCTGCCGCCGCTGCGGCCGGCCGTTCAGCTGGCGAAAAAAGTGGGAACGCGACTGGGATCGCGTGGTCTACTGCAGCGACCGCTGCCGTCGCGGCCGCGGAGCGGGCACGAAGGGAGCTGATTCATGACGGGCGGCAGTTACGTGATCGCGGGCGGAAGTCACGGGATTGGCGCGGAACTCGTGCGGCTGCTGGCCCCCGCCGCCGCGCGGGTCGATGTCTGGTCGCGGACGGTCGGCGAACTGGAGCAGGGCGTGGTTGTCCGGCATGGTGTGTGCGACTTCAGCGCTCCCGACGGGCCGCTCCCCGAACTCCCCGACGTCGTCCACGGCGCCGTCTACTGTCCGGGGACGATCACTCTCAAGTCCTTTCGGAGTCTGACGCCCGCCGACTTCCGGCAGGACATGGAGGTGAACCTGCTTGGTGCGGTGCGGTTCCTGCAGGCCGTGCAGACTCGGCTGGCGGGTTCCGAAGGCAGACCGGCGAGCGTGGTGCTGTTCAGCACGGTGGCGGTCGGCCAGGGCATGCCCATGCACGCCTCGATCGCGGCCGCCAAGGGTGCCGTCGAGGGGTTGGTTCGGTCGCTGGCGGCCGAGTGGGCGCCGAAGGTTCGCGTCAACGCCATCGCGCCGGCGCTCACCGACACGCCGCTGGCGGCACGGCTGCTCTCGTCGCCTGAAAAGCGGGATGCCATGGCCGCGAGGTATCCGCTCAAACGCATCGGCACGCCGGCCGACGCGGCCGCCCTGGCTCGATTCCTGCTCTCTGACGACAGCAGCTGGATGACCGGCCAGGTGCTGGGCCTCGACGGCGGACTTTCAGCCCTGCGAACAAGCTGAGCGGCACGGCCGAGGCGGTCTTGTTCCGCCCCCCGGCAACCCACACCGCAGCGGTGGTAATACGGCTCACACGAGAGCCTCGCGCGTACGTGATGCTCGGGGCTGCCCATGCCCGTCACCGGACGTTCGCGTCGGGCATCCTGCCCGACGCTCACTCGGATGCCGCCATCGCTTCGCCATCGTGGCTGCGCCGACCAATCCGCCGATGGCGGATTGGTGCTCGGGCCTACGCCGGCTCTCGGGCACGGCCAGCCCCGCGCTGAGATTCTCGTAGCCGCGGGCTTGCAGCCTGCGGAATCCGGCCGGCCGCGGCGCTGAACCGACGCGCGAGGATCAAGTGGAGTCCGTATAAGGCGGACTTCCGCTCACCCGGCGACCACCGCCACGTGCAGCGGCGCATCGACGGAACTGGCG
>JBJTQP010000060.1:0-19901 GCA_046075685.1 Planctomycetaceae bacterium
TGGAGTGCCTTCGCAATCTCGGGGGATGCAACCGGCACCAGTCTCGTGGTCACATCCAACGCCCGTGAGACCAGCCAGCGTCCTGCTGCGTCATTGTCGGATGCAGGCGCCGTGATGATGGCCACCATCGACGGGGCGATCGCCTCGACGAACTCCGCCGGTGCCGGAGGACGCGCCGTGATCTCCTCGACGCTCCGTGCCAATCCGGCGACGGCCGCAGCGCGGACGCTTGCGGGGAGGCTTGCATCGGCAGCCACCGCGGCCAGTCGTCGGCTGCCGTCGAGCCAGGGTTTGCCGTCAGCCCGCAGATCTCCCAGCAGCAGCGCTGCATTGGCCGCGACCGCGGGCGGCGCGGCTCGGGCCTGCTCGACGAGCCAGGCGGCGGCGGCCTCGCGAACCTTTGCACCGGCCCCGGTGGCATCCGCCACCTTTCGGCCGCTGAGGGCATCGCGAATCCTGTCCATCGACGCCTCGAGTTTGTCTCCTCCCGCGAGCCGCCGTTGCTTCGGGGTCTGGCGAAGCTTCTGGAGCGCGACCTTGGTGACGAACGACTTGGCCGCCTCGTCGAACTCGCCGCGCTCCTGCAGCGCCTTCACGAAGGTGTCGGTCTCCTTCTGCAGTTCATCCTGAGCCGCCTTTTCGGCGGGGTCGGCCTTGCCGCCGCCGTCCTGGGCGAAGGCGACCGTGGCGATCAGCGTGACCGTCATCGCGGCGACGAGACGAATCGAACTCCGCGTCATCATCGTTCCCTCACTGATCGTTCCCTCATCGGCGGGGCCCCCTCGGTGCCGAAAAAGCCGGGTTCGGACCCGGGAGCCATGACTCCGCCCGGCCCGGCCTCGAAGGTCTCGACGAGTCGCTGCGAGTCCGCGGCCGTGACCACCTCCAGCGACCCGTCCGGCCGCAGCAGCGCCAGTTCCACAGGTTCGAGGATCCCCGTGGACGGGGCGTCCTTTTTGCCGCCCTCGGCGGCTGTCGGGGACGTCTGGCGACCGCGAAAGTCGATCAGATCGCGTCCCAGGTCGGCGTCGGAGAGGAGCGTCCACGACGGATCCCTGGTCAGGGGCAGAACATCGGGCCGCTTCTCGTTCTTGCCGCGCGGGTCGGTCTTCTCCTTGTCCCTCCGCGTTCGTTTCCAGAGCACCGTTCCGCCCGGCTCCACCGGCAGGATGTGCTCCATCTGGTAGTCGAAGAGATCAAAGCCCTGATCCGGCCGCCTGCCCCGCATGTGCTGCCAGGTGGGGCCGAGGAACGAGACCTCGACCTGATTTTTGGAGAGCTGAGGCTGCTTGGGCCCGGTCGTCTTCGGGGCGGGTGCCGCCGCCTCGCCCGAGGCCGCGACCTGGGAGGGAGGGGCCGTGATCGAGGCTCGGGCGGCGAGCGAATACGGCGCGGAAACGGCGATCGCCGCGGATGACGGCGTCACCGCCTGGAGTGTTTCACCCTGGGCGACCTTTGCATCGGCGAGCATCCGGGGATCGAGCCCAAAGTTGGGGTTCATGAGTTCGACCGTCACCCGATACCGGTAGGTCTTGCCGTAGTCGACGGTGGTGTCGACGAAGCGGAAGAGCCGGAACTCCGCGCCTTCGTCGAGCCCGCCTCCGGTCATCATGGGAGCCGAAAACTCCCCGCCACCGGGTGCCCCGCCACCCATCATGCCGCCCGCCACGGGTTGGATCCGGGGGTCGCGGAGTTCGACGCCGGCCTGGCCTCCGGCGGCATCGGGAATGATGCCGATGATCTGGGCCACGGCTGCGCCGCCGTCCACCGCCGGGATGACCCGCAAGGTGCAGGATCCAAGCGTCTTCATGTCCAGCGTCCGCTGCCAGGGGGCCGACATCACGAACACGGGCTTCAGCGCGGCTGGTGGCGTTGGTGCCGTGCCCGTCGGGTCGGCCGCGAGATTCGGCACCGGAAATGAGTCCGAGTCGTCGGCTGCGCTCACGGGGATCATGACGCTTTCCGGCGAGGGGGTTCGCTGGGCGGCGCCCGTGAACTTCATGCCGACGAGTTCGATCTCGTGCCCCGCATAATCGACGAAGTCACGGCGAAACGCGGCGGCTCCGATTCGCGTTGGCGTCTCGGCGATCTGCTCGCTTCGCTCGAGCCGCCATTTGTGACGCGGCTGCAGGAACCACGGGTGCACGGTGTCGAGGCTCCAGGGCTCGTAGACCCGCGGCGGCAGGGCAGCCACGTAGCCTGCCTCGCCGGTGGACACCGCGAGGTCGTTCGGCCCGAGCAGGAATCGTTCCGGCAGCGGCTTCCCGGCCCCCTGCTCCGCCAGGAACTGCGCGGCGACCGTGCGCCACGCTTCCGGCTTCTCCGCCTCGGACGCGAGGGCCCTTTCAACGAGGAAGTTGCCCCAGCGCGGCGCATCGAGCGGTTGCACGCCGCCAGCCGCCGACGGATCGGACGGCGTGCCCAGGGCCTTGCGAAACTCCTCGCGCTGCTTGACCACAGGCACGAGGCCGACGAGCACCACGCAGGGCACGAGTTTCTCGAACCGCTTGGGTGGCTCGCGGAACTCGGGCGCGGATGTCTCTCCGGAACTGGCCGCCGCATCGGCCGCCATGATCGCCGCGGCCGCCTGCTCGGCCATCGGATCCTTGACCACGGCGATGCCCGTGATGCCACGGAGATCCTCGAGGGGGAATGCCCGGGGGTTCGTCCGTTTGACGACGTCGGTCGTCATCGGCCTGCTGAGCGGGGTCACGTCGGGTGCGGGTGCAACGGCCAGCGTCGGCGGCAGCCACGGGGTGATCGACTTCGCGAGTTCACCCGCGCGCCGCATGGTGTCGGCGGGCGGGCTGGGCTCGGCATCGATGAGCTGAACCGTCTCGTTCGAAAGACGAACCAGCGCCTCCGGCCTGCGATCCGCGGGGACAGCCTTCGTGCGCAGCGCGGAGAGCCCATTCCAGGCGAGCATCAAGACGACCAGTCCGACGACCGCGGCGATCATCTTCTCGAAATGATTCAGCAGGAAGCCCAGCACGGTATCCTTGCTGAAGGAGATGCTGGGACGCTTCATGCGCCACCTCCGGCGGTCGCCTGGTTGGTGCCGCCAAGCACACCGGGATCGGGCGGCGGCGCCAGCCCCACGGTGCCGCGGAGTTCCACCACCACGTCATGCGGGCGGGCGGGGGCGCCGCCAAGGCCGTCCGGAGACGAGTACGAAGGCGCCGGGGCGAACTCACCGCCCCGGCCGCCGGCTGGACCCCCGGATTGCGAGGATGGGTTGATGCGGACCTGGCGGACGTCGATCGGCACGGGGTTGGAGGCGAGTTCGACGAGCAGGGCGTCGAGCTTCCGCTGATCCATCGAGACCCGGAGAACGAACGGCATCAGGTGCACCAGTTTCGTCGCGGGCAGGCTGCCCACCTCGGCCGCGGAGAGCGGCTTGCCTGTGAAATCCGTGTAGATCCATTCCCGGAGTTGCTCTTCAGGCGACGCCGGGGCTGCGGCTGCCGGATCGACCATGCCTTCGCCGCCCACCGGGCCGCCCAGTCCGGCCGCAGGCCCGGTGCCGCCGGCAAACCGCGGATTCTCCGGCCGACCGGCACCTGGCATGGCACCTCCCTCACCCGGCATGCCCATCATCTCCGGCGACGGCATGCCTTCGCCTCCCAGCATTCCCGCCGGTGCCATCGGCATCAGGATGCGGCCGGTGCCCTGCCCCCCCACCTGATCCTCCGCCGCCGGATAGCCGACGGCCAGCTCCATGACGGTGCCGATCGGGGCGTCGAGCGGACCTTCCGCGCCCTGGTTGATCGTGCGGATGGTGTCGCAGAGGAGTCCGTACACCCAGAGTTCCTCCTGGGCCAGTTTCACCTGGGCGGTGGAGATCACGTCCTTGCCGCACCGCTTGGCCGGCGAGTCGAACGTGAAGGAATCGAGGAGCCGTTTCTGATCGGCCTGCGACCACTGCACGACCGCCATGGAACCGCTGGTCGCGATTCCCGCCGGGCCGCCCAGCCCGGGTCGGGGGCCGAACTCCCCACCCAGTCCGGGTCGGGGGCCGAACTCGCCGCCGAAGGGGCCGCCGGGACCTCTGGCGCCCGGCACCCCGTCGCCGCCCATGGCCATCGGCCCCGCACCCTCGACCATCAGGTCGTCGGCACCCATGCGCTTCGGCAGTTCGCGCACCAGTTCCGCGACGGTGTTCTGGTAGCGGAGCAGGAGCGCCCGGTTCAGTGCGCCGCCGGGCTTCAATCCGTTGACGGCCTTGATGAAGTCGTCGCCCAGCCGCTTGGGCCAGTCCCGCACGGGCTCCTGCGCCTTCCAGAATCGGGTCCACTCCGCGAGCGTTTCCTCGCGAATCTTCTGCGTCTGGGCTTCGAACGCCTCGGTCCACCGCTCGTTCGGATGGGGCGAGATGCCCTTGATGCTGCCGAGTGCCGAGACGCGGCCGTCGATCTCCTGCTTTCGGCTGCCGATTTCCTTGTCCACCTTGCCGATGCCGAGAAACAGAAGCGGGAGCAGCACCAGCGGCACGAGCGCCGCCAGGATCCAAAAGTGGTACTTCGCCACGGCGGCGGCGAAAGGACGAATCTGCTCGGGAAGCTGAGGCACGGTGTCCGCGCTCCTACGGTGCTGCCGCCGCGGCGGTCGCGGCTGCGGCAGGGGGCGGCAGCGTGGAGCCGGGCGTGGTGGGCTGCCAGGAGAACTGCAGGTTGAAGTCGTATCGCTTCAGATCTTCGGGCGGCGGGCTCGACGGGCCGGCGGGTGGTGCAGCGGTCGCCGGCGGCACCTTGACGATCGCCGACGACTCGACGATCACGGGATACCCGATGCCCAACTCCTTCACGGGCACCGTCTCGCCGGATTTCTTGCCGGCGGAGACAGGCACGCCATCGCCATCCGGGAGGAGGTTGCGGACGAGCGTCCCGCGAACGAACTGCTCGCCTTCGTTGCCCTGCTCGCCGTTGTGGAAGTGGTGCCCACGGATTTGGACCACCCACCCCGGACCCGACGGACCTTCGGTCGGCGCGGCGGCGCCATCCGCGGCCGGAGCCGTCGCCGCGGGATCGGTCGCTGCCACGGCCTCGGGGGCGGCTGCGCCGTCGGCGGGAGGCGCTTGGTCAGGTGCTGCCGCGGCGGCGTTGCCGTCCGGATTCTCCTTCGCGGCCGCCGCCTTCGTCTCGGCCCATTGGCCTTGGACGCCCGCAAACCAGGTGGCGAGGTCGGGAAAGAACTGCATGTCGACGCTGTCGACGTGAATCTCACGGCGGTCGGTGATCGTGGCCGGAGGTTGGCCGTCCGGGTCGCGCGGCAGGATCGTGCCGATGGCCCGCATCAGGTCGAGCGACTGAAAGCGCCGCTCCTGGAGCTGCACGAAGTACGGCTGCCAGGCAATGGCCTCGCTCTGGCCCTGCTTCACCGCCTCGAGGGCGGACACCGCGGCGGCCGACCGGGTCTTCGCCTGGTCGGCGGCCGCGAAGGCCTGGGTGAACTTCGCCGGCGCGTAACTCTGCCACGCAAACACCATGCCGGCGAAGTTGGCCACGGCCGCTGCCACAAGGCCGAGCAGGGCGGCCACGGCCCACGGCTTCTTGGATGCGATCAGGCGGTCCCTGACGATCGCCTTGGGGATGAGGTTCGTCGCCAACCCGGCACCGCCGGCCGCCTGGAGCGCGAGGCCATAGGCGGTGCCGAAGCCGAGTCGATGCTCGCGAAACGCTGCCGCGGCGAGCGCGGGGCCGTCGAGGCACTGGTAGGTGTCGAACCGCTGCACGTCGAGCTGCAACTGCTTCGCCACGAAGTCGGAAAGCCCACGAAGCTTGGCGGCATTGCCGAGCAGCAGCACCTTTCCGATTTTTGCGGACTTGTCGGTGCCGGTGAAGTAGTTGAGCGACCGCTGCAGGTCCGAGGCGAACTCGGTGAACACCGGTCGCATGGCCTGGAATACCGCGCGGGGATCGGCTGCGCGGACGGCGTTCCGCTTCTCCTGCTCGGCCTTCTGGAAGGTGTACTTCATCTCCTTCACGAGGGCCTTCGTGAAGCTGCTCCCGCCGATCGGCATGCTGCGCTGCCAGATCCGCAGGCCGTTGGTCACCACCACGTCGGTCGAATCGACGCCGATCGACACCAGCACGACGGAGTTCGGCGGGCTGTCAGGATCGATGTCCGTGGCCGGCGGAAACTGGTCGAACATCACCATGTTTGCCAGGGCGATCGGCTGCAGCTGCAGGATGTCGACATCGATGCCGGCATTGGTGAGCGGAGCGAGGGCCTTGTGCACCTGCTCCGTCTTCATGGCGAAGATCGCCACCTCGGCGTCCATGACGAAGCCGCCCTCTTCGATCCCGCCGGCGAGCCGCTGCCAGTCCCAGATCACCTGGTCGAGCGGAAACGGGATCTGCTGGTTGGCCTCGTAGCGGACGATGTCGGGAATCTTCTTGGCCTCGATCGGCGGCAGCTTGATGAACTTGGCAAGGCCCGACTGGCCCGGTGCCGCCACCGCCACGCGATCGCCCTGCAGGGAATGACGCGACAAAAACTCCTCGATCGCCGCCCGGACGAGTTCGACCGGATCGGCCTCCGGCTGCGACAGCATCATCGGGTATTCGATGTACTCGAACGCGTCGGCGATGAGTTTCCGGGGATCCGTCGGCGAGATCTGGCAGCGGAGGGCCTTGAGGCCACATTTGCCGATGTCGATGCCCCAGGCGTACGGACTGCGAGCCATAAGGGGCAAGTTCCCGGGACGGGGCGTGGGTGATGGCGGGCCGGGAAACGGAGCGGGCCGGGGAACGTGATGACCGGACGGATAAAACCCGTCCATCAGACACTTTACGAACGCGTTCCGGCGGGTGTCAAACCGCCCCGTGCCGCACCGATCGGGGGCGTGATCCCGATCAACTACACTCCCCGTCATGCCGCTGGACTGCACGACGGTCTTCCTTCCCTGTCACGCGCTCGACGACTTCCCGACGTGGCTGGAGGAGTCGGAGGCCGACGACCTTCTCGCCGCCTGGACGGCGGCATGGCACCCGGCGCTCGTGGCTGCGATCGGGGCGACCCCGAGGTGGTCGAGCGTCGACCTGCCCGTGGCCGCCGGTTCGCTGTTGGGGATCGTCCCAGCCCCGTGGGATGATCGATTCGCCGCCCAGTTCGAGGCGGGTTGCTCCGCCGGTTCGGCGTTCGTCCGCCGGGTCAGCGGCGTCGAGGCGATCACGCAGGCGGCTGGCGATCGCCTCGGGCTGCCTGCGGGGCCGCTGGCGGGTGGGGCATGGGTCGCCGACTTTCACGCCCTCGGCCTCGCCGCGCTGCTCGCTGAGGTGCTCGCCCGCAGGATGCGGACTCAGGCCGACCTGGATGCCACGGGGTTTTCACCCGCAGTGGTCACCGCCGCCCGGGCCGCCGTTGACGGCCGTGATGCCGAGGCTCGCACGGCGCTTCACGAGGCGTTCGACGCCCTGGCCGCGACCCGGGCCCGGTACTACCCGGTCGACTGCTACGTGGTGGATCTCGTACTGCTCGCGGCTTCGAAGTCGCGGTGCGGCCTGGCGAACTCCCTCGATTCCCCGGTGCCCGTCGCGGTCGTGTGCAGCGGCACGGCGGCTGCCGCCATCACCGCCGCGGACGCCGCTGCGGCCGACGTGGTGCGCGACGCCGTGGCGTCGGGCAGGCTGGAGGTCTGCGGCGGCCGGGCCACCGATGCCCCCTTGGACTTCGTGACGCCGGAAGCGGCTGCCGCATCCTTCGCCGCCGGCATCGAGATGGTGCGGTCGCACGTCGGGGCAGCACCGGCATCGTTCGCCCGCGTCAGCGGGGGAACCGTGCCCCTGCTTGTTTCCCTGGCTTCCGGATGGGGGCTCGAGGGGGGCATCTGGACGCCCTTCGACGGATCGCTCGTCCCGGATGTGGGAGGTGGAATGATCCGCTGGCAGGCCGGCGGAGACGCGGTGGACCTGCTGGCCTCAACGCCGCTCGATGCCCGATCGGCACGGACGATCCTGGCCCTGCCGGACACGCTCGGTGACGCTCTCGATCGGGACCATGTGGCCACGCTGCTGTTCGCTCATCATGCCGGCACGGCAAGCCGGTGGCATGCGCTCCTCCGCAGGATCGGGAGTTGGACGAGCCTGCTCGGCACGTTCGTCACACCCCGGGAACTCGCGCGGCGGACGGCGGGAGCCGCCACCCCGGTCACGCTGGAGCCGGATGCCTTTCCGCCGACGATGCCGTGCGAGACGGCGCCGAGCGGCGTCGATCCGATCTCCGCGGCCGTTGCAGACGCCGCCGCCGAGGCTGCGGCTCGCGTGGCTGCCGTCGCGACCGTCGCCAGGGCGGTGGTCGCGCCGGCAGCGATTTCCGGTCCGGCGGCGGCGCAGCCGCGCCGCTGGCTCTCGTATGCCGTGCCGGGGTTGTCCGCTCGCGGACCCGATCGGCTGGTGCTCGACAATGGTGTGATCCGCGTCGAGGTGCATCCGCAGACCGGCGGCCTGCTGTCGCTGCGGCGAGCCGGCGACGCCTCCAATCGGCTCTCGCAGCAGCTCGCGATCCGCACCACGCCGCCGCGTCAGGGTGAATCGCCGGCCCCGGCCGATGATCGAGGCCGCTTCACCCGGATGGTCGCCGACGAGGTCGAGAGGTGCGATGCGGCGGCTGGCGGTGATCGGATCGTGTCGCGAGGCCGACTGCTGGATGCGGGCGGAGGCGTCGCCGGCCGATTTTGCCAACGGCTCCAGCTGGTCGCCGGCCGGCCGTTGGCGATGCTCGACGTGGAGATCGCCCTCGAACGGCCGCTCGCGGGACCCCTGCTCGAAAACCATGTCGCCGCCCGATTCGCGTGGCACGAGAACGAGCCCGTCGAGATTCGCCGCAGCCTCCTCACCCAGTCGGTGGTCACGGAACGGACGCGGTTCACGGCCCCGCACTTCGTGGAGATCGTGCCGGACGGGGGGCGGTTCGATGCCCTTGCGGACAGGGTGGCGATTCTGACCGGGGGCCTGCCCTGGCACCTGCTCTCGACGCCGCACGTGCTCGACTCGCTGCTGGCGGGCGGGGCCACCGACCGCGTGACGAGGCGGCTGGGCCTCGGCCTCGGCCTGCGGCGGCCCTGGGACGCGGCGCTTGCCCTCGCCGCCGGCAGCCCGCTCGGGGCCGCCTTCCCGGGCGTGCCGGACAACGTCCGACTCACCGTGATGCCGGCGGAGCAGCCACGCGGCGGTGCGTGCGACGCGGCCGCCTGCGGCGGGGAACGCCTGCGGGTCGGCCTCCTGGAGTCGGCCGGCCGGGCCGGCGAGGCGATCATCGACTGGTCCCGGCCCGTCGCGCGGGCGGGCGTCGTGGACTTCACGGGCCGCCCGCGGGCGACACCGGCCGTTGCGATCGACGGCACCCGCACCGTAGTGTTTCTCGACCGCTACCAGTGGCTGCAGCTCGACGTGGGGTTTGCCGGATGATCATCACCCTCGACGGTCCCGCCGGCGCCGGCAAGAGTTCCACGGCCCGTGCGCTCGCCCGCAGGCTCGGCTGGTTTTACATGGATACCGGCGCGATGTATCGGGTGGCCACGCTCGTGGCCCTCGAGCGGCGCGTGCCGCTCGACGACGCGGCCGCACTGGCGACCCTCGCCGAGTCGCTGGCCATCGTGTTCCGCGACGGCCGGGTGCTGGTGGGCGACAGGGACGTCTCGGCCGAGATCCGCACCGAGCAGATCACCGCCGCCACTCGGCAGGTGGCCGACGCGCCGCCGGTCCGCGAGGTGATGAAGCGGATGCAGCGGCAGCTCGCCGCGGGCATCGACGTGGTGACCGAGGGTCGCGACCAGGGGTCGGTCGTGTTTCCCCGCGCCGAACTCAAGGTGTTTCTCACGGCCTCGCCCGAGGAACGTGCCCGCCGCCGGCATCAAGAGCAGGCCGGCAACGGCGGGGCGACGTCGCTGGAGGCGATCCTCGACGCCCAGAATCGTCGCGACGAGGGGGATCGCATCCGGGCGGTCGGGGCGATGCGGGCTGCAGACGACGCCGTCGTGGTCGAGACCGACGGCCTCTCCCAGGACGAGGTCGTCGACAGGCTCGTCCAGCTTGTCGAGGTGCGGCGGCCGCCGCGGCCGGCATGAGCGACCGCGGCCACACGGACGATCGCGACCACGCGGCCGGCTCCGGAGGCCGCCACTCGGCGTTCGGCAGGGCGGTCTACGACTGCTTCTGGGTGCTCTGCCGAACCCTCGCCGTGTCGCTGTTCGGGTTCCGCATGCGGTTTGCGGAGCCGTTGCCCGGGACGGGCGGATTGATCGTGCTCTCCAGCCACCAGACCTTCCTCGATCCGTTGCTGCTGGGCCTCGCGACCGACCGGCGGTTGTCGAGCCTGGCCCGCGGTTCGCTGTATCGCTTCAAGCCCTTCGGCGCCCTGATCACGGCCCTCGACGCGGTGCCCATCGACCGTGAGGGGTCCGCCCTCAAGGCGATGAAGGCCGTGATCGAGCGGCTCGAGCGGGGCGCTGCCGTGGTGATCTTTCCGGAGGGCGCGCGGACGAACGACGGCCGGCTCGGCGAACTCAAGAGCGGGTTCGCCCTGATCGCCAGGAAGGCCGGGGTGCCGATCGTGCCGGTGGCGATCGTGGGGGGCTTCGAGTGCTGGCCGCGGACGCGGCTGTTGCCACGGCCGGGTCGGATCCGCCTGGAGTTCGGCCGGCTTGTCAGCGCTGCGGAGGTGGCGGCGCTGAGCGACCGCGAGCTCCTCGCCGTCTGCACGCAACGGCTCACGGAGCTTGACGCCAGGGCGCGTGCCGCCCTCGGTGGTGCGTGGGCCGATTCCCCGCGGCGGACGAGGTCGGGGAACTCGGCCCGCTAGCCGGCCGCGGCGGGCGGAGTCGCGCCGCCCCGGGCCCGCCTGAAGGGGTCGACCGTGCCCCCTCCCGGACCGGGCGGAGGCTCGTTGCTCGGCTGCCCGAAGGGGATCAGCTTGGGCCACTCGAGGTTCATCCCGGGCCAGCCCGGGGCGTTCGGCTGCTTCGCTGGTCCCGGAGCCGTGGCTGGAGCCGGGGCTCCCCGACCCGTGAGCACGTCATCCGGGGCGGGAAACCTGCCCGCCGCCTCCCCGCTGGAGACGAGCGTGGCCGGCACCCCGGCCGTGCCGCGGTCGACGATGCGCACCGAGACGTCGTCGATCAGCGCCTCACCGATTCCCGTCAGCGCGAAGGTGACGACGAGCGGCTCGCCGGCCTCTTCCGCGGGCACGATGCGGTGCAGCACGAGTCGCCGCCACGTCTTCGTCGCGGCCACCCGCTCGCCCAGCGCGGGCCCGCCGAGTGAATCGAAGACGAACAGGCCGTCGACGCTGCCCGCGATCGGCTTGGGCACCATCACCTGTGCCGAGATTTCGACCAGCTTGCCCGCCGGCGCCTGCACCGGCGGCGTGGTCACCCACATCGGTGGCGTCTCCACCACGATCGGCGGCTCGTCCTTGTTGGCTGGCCGGGCCACCATCCGCAGGCAGCCCTGACCCGACGCCGGCCGTGTCGCCGCGATCTCGAGCCTCGTGACGAGCTCCGCCTGACTGCGGGCGAAGTGCCGCCAACCGCCTGCGGCGAGCGCCTCGATCCGCTCCATGCCGCCCCCTTGGAGCAGTTCCGGTCCCTGCACCACCGCGGCTCGCGCCGCCACGAACTGCCACTCCTCCGCGAGCGCCGTATCGGACGCGGTCAGGGGGCTCGCCACCATCGAGCCCTCCGCCTTGACGCCGTTTTCCCACACGCGACGCTCGAACTGGCCGGCGATCGCGGCCGCCCGCCGCAGCTTCGCGATGGCGGTGGCAGGCTCCGCGAATGCGAGCGACTCGCCCTCGGCGGCCAGCCTCCCGGCCTCGGTGAGCATCGGCACGGCTCCGATCGGCGGCGGTCCCGTGAGCGCCTGGGGCGGAAGCCGGCCGAGGAGGTCGCCCGCGGCGGCGAGGCCCGTGGCGGCGACGGCCCGGGCCGAGGTGAGTTCGACGGCGGCCAGGCCACGAATCCGCTCCTGCACGTGCGCCGTTACGGCGGGATCGCCGCTGAAGAGAATGACGGCGTGGGTCAGAAAGTCGTCGAGGGTCACCGACACGCCGCCGGTGACCCGCTGCTGACGCAGCGGCTCGAGCCCGCCGGGAGCGACCGCCCAGGCCTGGTGGGCCTCCGGCACCCCGGGCACGAGGATGGTCAGCGGCGCCTCATTCGGCGGCACGTCGCTGCCACCGTACCGGCGGGCCACGACCTGCGAGCCCTGCACGCACCGCCAGGCGATCACCATCCGGGCACGGGCTGCCTCCATCACGAAGGCCTGCACCTCGTCGCTGCTGGTCTGGGCCGCGGCGGCGAAGCGGCCCGCGGCGCCCCACGGCTCCAGGATCTGCAGGCGGAGGTTCATCTCCCGGGTGGCGGCTGCGCGGGCCCGCGACTCACGATCGTCGGCATCGAGGCGGCGCGTCGAGGTGAAGAGGATGCCGCGGGTGCCGGCGGCCACCGCGGAGAAGGCCGCCAACGACAGGCTCTCGCCGTCGACGGCGAGCCCGCGGCCGCCCACGCCCGAGATCGCGGCCGCCTGCCGCGCCGCCCGGGGGTCGATTTCGGTCGAGATCGTGGCGAGCAACGGCGTGCCGGGCCGCGCGAGCCGGGGCCGCTCGCGGAGCCAGCGGAGGTAGTCGACCAGTTCCAGCGACGTGCCCAGCACGGTCTTGCGGGCCACGAGCATGTCGAGATGCCGAGACACCTCCCGGAGACCGGAATCGGCCGAGCCGATCAGGGGCCGGCCGGCCCGCTGGTCGCAGGCGCGCACGCGGCGTCCTCGTTCGGCCAGCGGCTCGATGTCGTCGTCATCGAGCCCGGTGCCGAGATCCCACATCAGCACGCGATCCCAGTTGCGGAGCACCGGCAGGGAGTCGGGCTCCCGCAGATCGACGTCGGGGATGGCCGGTGGCGGGCAGATCACCCACAGGCCAGCCTTGCGGGCGGCCGCGAGCTGCGCGGACGAGGCCGGCTCCGCGAACCGGACGCAGTTGAAGCCCAGTGCCGCCAGCGCCTCGAGCGGCTCGCCATTCCAGTCGATCGACCGGGGGAAGAACGGCACCCCGGCAACCTCCAGCACGCCGCGCGACAGTCCGGCGGGCGGCTCGACCTCGAGCGGGGCGGATGCCGACGCCGGCTGCACGAGCGGGTCGGCGGTCGGGCGGCCGCCGGCAGTCGCCATCGGGGCGATCATGCCCGCGAGATGAAGGTCGTCGATGGCGATCTCGAAGGTTCCCGGCGTCGCGGGGGCGTCGAGCACGAGGTGCGTGATGCGGGCGCCATCGGGCGAACCGGGGCCGTGCTCGAGCCGGAGCGGTGGGAGCTGACGGGCGAGCGTCGCAGGCAGGTCCCCGACGTCGAGTTTCTCCCAGCGGTCGATGTCGCGGGAGGCGTTGCCCGAGACGAGCACCTCGACCGGCAGGCCCGTGCGGGTCGACACCCAGGCGGGCAGCATGACCTTCACCGCGAGTCTCACGTCGGGCCGGCTCGCCCGCACCCACAGCGACGCCTCCAGTTCGTCGACCACGGCGGCCGGACCGATCGGCAGCTCCAGCCGCAGGGGTCGGCCGGGCACGGGCTCCACGCTGAGGCGCTCGCATGTCCGGCCGCGATGGGGCGACACCGCGGACCGCTCGTGCCCGAGCAGGCGGCCTCCGCCTGCCGGCACGATCCACGCGGTCGATGCGGTCTCGAACCCGTCGCGGATCTCGCCCGCGTGGGGTGTCGCATGCACCGCCATGACCGCGAGCACGGCCGCCGCGGCGCGCAGGACGGTCGCGGCGATGGGGCGACGGCAGGGCATACGCGACCGGTGGTGGCTCGACGTGGGGGGGAGTCTTGTAGCAGCCGTCGCCCGGCGGGCTCCAGCCAAGATGGGGCAAATGGGCGAGACGGTCGCAAAATGGGCGAATCCGTGGTTTCATTGGGGTGACGTCCCCGTCCCCGTCGTCCGCGTTCAAGCCCGTCCATGAAGCCGTCAACGGCCGACAACCTGCTTCATCTCGCGGGTGAACTCGAACTGGTGCCTGCGGGGGCGCTCCACGAGGCCTTCGCGGAGGCGGGGGGCCATGCCCTCGACGCGGCCGCCTTCGGCCAGACGCTCGTGAGGCGGGAGCTGCTCACCGGCTTCCAGCTCGAGCGGCTGCTTCGCGGCGAGCGGGGAGGCTATTCCTTCGGCCGCGCCAAGATTCTGTATCAGATCGGGGCCGGCTCCTTCGCCCGCGTGTACCGCGCGGTTCACCGCGACACCGGCGCGGTGCTCGCGGTGAAGGTGCTTCGCAACCGCTTCGCGAGTGAACCGGAGAAGTGCCGCGCCTTCCAGCACGAGGGCGAGATGGGCAGGCTGCTGCGGCATCCCAACATCGTCGCCATCGAGGATGTGGGACAGGAGAACGGCGCCAGCTACCTGACGATGGAGTTCGTCGAGGGGCAGACCCTCCGGGAACTCGTGAAGATCCGCGGGGCCGTCGACGCCCGCACGGCGATCGACCTGATCCATCAGGCCGTGAGCGGCCTTGAATACGCCCATCGCCGCGGCGTCACCCACCGCGACGTGAAGGCCTCCAACGTGATCATCTCGTCGACGGGCCGGGCGAAGCTCGTGGACTTCGGCCTCGCCGGCGTGGATGACTCCGGCGACAAGCTGCTCGGTCGCGTCGAGAAGCCGCGAACGATCGACTACGTGGCCCTCGAAAAGATGGCCGGCGTGCGAGACGACAGCGTCCGCAGCGACATCTACTTCCTGGGCACCGTCGCCTATCTCGCCCTCGCGGGCGTCGCCCCGCTGACGGAGTCCCGGGATCGGAGCATCCGCGGCGATCCGCGGCGCTTCACGCAGGTGACGCCGCTGGGCCAGCGATGCCCCGACCTGCCCCGCGACGTCGTCGACGTGGTGTCGCGGATGATGCATCCGGATCCGCTGGAGCGGTACCAGACCGCCACCGACGCGAAACTCGCCCTCGAGTCCGTGCTCGCCCGGCAGACCTCCGGGGATGCCGCCGCGGCCACCCCGGGCGGAGCCGTAGCCCGGCCCGTTGCGACCCCGGCGGCCGCGGCGACGAAGGGCGCGGTGATGCTCGTCGAGGTCGGCGAGAAGGCCCAGCAGACGCTCCGCGACTACTTCGCGAAGCTCGGCTATCGCGTGCTGCTCACCGAGAATCCGCAGCGGGCGCTGGTGCGGTTCTCGGCGGTGCCGCCGGCAGCCGACTTCCTCGTGCTCAGCGGGCGGGAACTCGGCGCGGCGGCCGTGGAGGCCTTCAACGCCCTCTCCAAGGAGCCGCATCTGGCCGACGTGCCGGCGATCCTGCTCGTGAGCCCGAAGCACCCCGAACTTGCGGCCACCGCCCGCACCGACGCGCGGCGGAAGGTCGTGCCGCTGCCGCTCCAGGCGACGGAACTCGCCAGGGCCCTCGGCGAGATCCTCAAGCGGAAGGCGTGATCGAAGGTCGCCGCCGAGCCGCGGGCAGGTTGACCGGTTGCGACGGCCGTTTGCGACGCTGGCCGGTTGCGACGCTGGCCGGTTGCGACGCCGGGCACGACGGGTATCCTGTCACCTCACGCGACGGCCTGCGAGGCGGCCGGTCGTCGCCTGCCCGCCTTCCCCCCAGTGCCGGCCGCCATGGATCTGCAGGCCTACCAGACCGAGGGCTTCCACGACGAGCTCCTCGACGACGAGCGGCGGCCCCGCCCCGGCGCCGACCTGCTCGTCAGCCGGATCGCGGCGGCCTCCGACGGCGAACTCGCGGAGCGTCAGCGGGCGGCCGATCGGCTGCTGCTCACGATGGGCATCACCTTCAACGTCTACGGCCACGAGGCCGGGACCGAGAAGATCTGGCCGTTCGACATCGTGCCGCGGGTGATCGAGGCCGCCGAGTGGGCCGTGATCGAGCGGGGCCTGAAGCAGCGGATCCACGCGCTGAACCTGTTCATCGACGACATCTACAACCGCCGCCGGATCGTCGCCGACGGCGTGGTGCCCGACTGGCTGGTCGACTCCGGCGCGTGCTTCCGCGGACCCTGCGCGGGCCTCGCGCCGCCGCGGGGCGTGTGGTGCCACATCACCGGCACGGATCTCGTCCGCGGGGGCGACGGCGTGATGTACGTGCTGGAGGACAACCTCCGCACGCCGTCGGGCGTGTCGTACGTGCTCGAAAACCGCGAGGTGATGAAGCGGACGTTTCCGCAGCTCTTCGCGGGCCAGCGGATCAGCCCCGTCGAGGACTATCCCGAGAAGCTGCTGGCGATGCTCGAGTACATCGCGCCGCCCCAGGCCCGCGACCCGACGGTCGTGGTGCTCACGCCGGGCATCTACAACTCGGCCTACTTCGAGCACAGCTTCCTGGCGCGGCAGATGGGCGTGGAGCTCGTGCAGGGCTCCGACCTCGTCGTCCAGGGCGACGTGGTGTTCATGCGGACCACCCGCGGCCTGGAGCGGGTGGACGTGATCTATCGCCGGATCGACGACGACTTCCTCGACCCGCTCGCCTTCCGCGGCGACTCGCTGGTGGGCGTGCCCGGCCTGATGCGGGCCTATCGGGCCGGCAACGTGGCGCTGGTCAACGCCCCGGGCACGGGCATCGCGGACGACAAGGCGGTCTACGCCTACGTGCCGCAGATCATCCGCTACTATCTCGGGGAGGACGCGATCATCCCCAACGTGCCCACCTACGTGTGCGGCGAGCCAACGCAGTGCGATCACGTGCTCTCGAAGCTGCATGAGTTCGTGGTCAAGCCGGCCAACGAGAGCGGCGGCTACGGCATCGTGCTCGGGCCGCGGGCCACGAAGGAGCAGCTCGACGAGTGCCGGGCGCGGATCAGGGCCAATCCCCGCAACTACATCGGCCAGCCGATGCTCTCGCTCTCCCGCGTGCCCACGGTGGTGGGCGATTCGCTCGAGGGCCGGCACGTCGACCTGCGGCCGTTCATCCTCTATGGCGAGGAGATCTTCGTGCTGCCCGGCGGGCTCACCCGCGTGGCCCTCGTGAAGGGCTCGCTGGTGGTCAACTCATCGCAGGGCGGCGGCAGCAAGGATACCTGGGTCGTGCACGAGGGGAGGCGATAGGCATGCTCTCCCGGGTGGCCGACAGCGTCTACTGGATGAATCGCCAGATCGAACGGGCGGAGAACGTGGCCCGCGCCGTCGAGACCACGCTCGATCTGGCGCTCGACGGGGCCATCAGCCCGGGTCGGCTCTGGAACGCCCTCGTCTGCACGTTCGGCGACGAGGCCGATTTCTGGGCCCGCTACGGTCTCGCCGACCAGGCCAACGTGATCTCCTTCCTGGCCTTCGACCAGGCGAACCTCAACTCGATCGCCTCCTGCCTGCAGGCGGCCCGGGAGAACGCGCGGACCGTCCGCGACATGATCAGCACGCCGATGTGGGAGGAGATCAACAAGGCGCACCTCTACGTGCGGTCGTCGGCGGCCGCCAACGCGGAGATCGATCATCCCCGCGAGTTTCTCGACGAGGTGAAGCGGGCGAGCCAGCTGATCACGGGCGTCACCGACGCGACGATGTCGCACGGCGAGGCCTGGCACTTCGCCCGTCTCGGCCGCCTGATCGAGCGTGCCGACAAATCCAGCCGGGTGCTGGATGGAGAGCACTATTTTCAGCCGGCGGCCGTGCGGGTTGCGCCGCCGGCCATCGGGGCCGCGGCCGAGGGTGAGACGGAGGAAGTGGCCGTGCAGTGGTCGGCCGTGCTCGAAAGTGCCAGTGCCCTCGAGATGTATCGCAAGGTGCACGGCGCGGTGTCGCGGCGGGGAGTGGCCGAGTTCTTGATCTTCGACCGCGAGTTCCCCCGGGCGGTGCACTTCTGCCTCATCAAGGCGGAGGAGTCGCTGCTTGCGATCACCGGGGGCACGAAGGGCGCCTATACGAACCCGGCGGAGCAGCGGCTCGGTCGGCTGCGCTCGCACCTCGACTACGGGGCGATCGACGAGATCCTGGGCGGCGCGGGCGGCCTGCACGGATTCATCGACGGCTTTCAGGCATCGCTCAACCAGGCGAGCGACGCGATCTTCGAGACGTTCTTCGCGCTCCGCCCGGTCGGCACGTCCGCGTAAGGCCGGCCAGGCGCGCGTTCGTGAGGCTCGGGGCTGCCCATGCCCGTCGCCGGACGTTCGCGTGGCTCGGGGCTACCCGTACCCCGTCGCCGGACGTTCGCGGCGGGCATCCTGCCCGCCGCTCTCTCGGATGCCGCCTTCGCTTCGCCATCCTGGCTGCGCTCGGCGGCATACGCCGGCTCACGGGGTACGGGCAGCCCCTCGCTGGGTTTTTGGAGCCGCAGCGTGGCCGCTGCGTTTCCCCGTAGCCGCAGGCTTGCAGCCTGCGGAATCCGCGGTTCCGTGCCCGGGTCGATGATGGCGTGGCGACAAATTAGAAAAACCCCGCCGGCAGCGTCCCGCCGGCGGGGTCTCTCTCACTTGGCTTGTTCAGGACCGGCAGGGCCGGCCCTTGGCCATAGGGGGGCAGGCTCAGGCCTTGCCGCCCTTCGACTCCTTCTTCTGGCGGCGGCGGTAGTCGAGGCCCGCGGCGGAGGCGATGCCGACACCGGCGAGGATCATGGTGCCGGGCTCCGGCACGGCGGTCACGGGGATCACCGCACCGACCTGGTTGCCGACCACGCCCTGGATCACATACTGGAAGAGGCCCTGGTAGGCGTAGCCCGAGTAGCCGAGGACGCCCGCGTTGGGGTTGCCCGACACGCCGAACACCTTCCAGTTTGCCACCGTCATCGAGGACACGCTGCCCGAGTTGACGAGGTCAGCCGGGAAGGCCCAGGGCTGATTCATCCAGCCGGGGGTGCAGGGGTTGCCCGAGGGCTGGGTCGAGTAGGGCGAGGTGCCGTTGGCCGCACCGTTGCCGTTGTCATACGACGTGGTCAGCGCGGGCGATCCGGTGAGGCTCACCGTGCCGGCGACGCGGGCGGGGGCGACGGTGATCGTCGTCCAGCTGCCGGCCGGCATGGTCTTCTGGTTGGCAAGTCCGGTGGCTCCGGAGACGGTCGCCGAGGTCGGCGACGTGCCCGTGGCGTACTGGAGCGGTCCGGCGGTCGAGCCGGACGTGTTCACCGTGCCGGTGGTGTAGGTGAAGTTGAAGAGCGAGAGGTCCCAGCCCTTGGTGTCGATCTGGAGCTGGCCGGTCACCGTATCCCAGTAGGCGACGGCACCGGGCTTGCCGGTCTGGGCGGCCGTGGTGCCCGACGACTGGACCGGGATGGCGGTGCCCGTGGCGATGGCCGCCCATGACACGCCGTTGGGAGCGTTGCCCGACACGGTGGGCTGGACGAAGACGGCAGCGGACGCGACATGGGCCCCGATGGCCACGGCGGCGAGGGCTGCAAAGCTGCGGAAGCAGTTCTTGATGGACATGAGAAGAATCTCCAAGTGAGAGAAGAAACAGTGAGAAAAGAACAATGAGAGAGAAAACAATGAGAGAGAAACGAAAAATCAGCACATAAACCCGGAGCCCGATGACGGGCCCAAACACCATCCCGACTATCAGCCCAGCCACGAGTCCAGAGCCGGTTGCGGGACCAAGTTCCCCGCACTCGCACCCACGAACTCGAAGCCCGAGATGCTGGAAGCCACCACCCCCGCGAACGAAACGCTTCCCAAGCGAAGCCTTCGATCACAGACGCGCAGATCCAGCACCTCACGAACCGGAACCAGTCCGGCGGAACGGAAGGGAGGGCCACGAGCCGTGACCAAACCCAGACGCGCCGACGGACAGAGAAACGTGCGTTGAACCCCGCACGAAGTCGGCTGCAGCCCACGTCCCAGGAGAGAGCCCGGGAAATGAAGACGAAACGATGCCCGGAGAGGTGCTTTGAAACCCTAGGAATACCGGGAAAGAAGTTCCCAGCACGAAGGGCCTTGGAGCTACTTCCTCGAGTGCGTTCGAACGGGCGATACCGGG
>JBJTQP010000061.1:0-8507 GCA_046075685.1 Planctomycetaceae bacterium
CCCGTCGCTTCGGAAACGCATCGCCGCAAGGACGAGCCTGAAGCGATACATCCGGAACAGCCTCGGGCTGAAGGCGCCGCGAGGCTGGGGCTGGCTGACGAACCCGAAGAAAGCCGCCTACAACCGGGTCTACAACCGAACGACGCGAGGGTGCTTGGTCGTCCTGGCTTTCGTAGGTTCGGTAGTGATTGCCGGTGTCGCTATTGCCGTGTCCTTCGCCAGGTAGCGACGAAGGAAACTACCGCCGCACCCACACCCTCGCGTACCCACTGGTGGGCTGGAACACCATCTGCTGCATGGTGTCCTCGGTGGTGACGTCACGAGAGCTGATTTTTCCGCGGGCGTCCGAGAGAGTCTTCGGCGCAGCCCTCAGCCGTCTGGTCAGGCTCTTGGCCCGGTGCTGGGAGTCGCAATACCACTCCTGGCCCTCGTCGTCCTCCCAGCGTTCGGGGCCGTTGTGCTCTTCTAGGTCCCGATATCCGGCGAAGTGGTTGGTCTGGATCAGCGGGCCGGCCTTCATGCCACGCGCCCGATAGTCCTCGCCCAACCCTGTGATGACCGCGTGCTCGTTCGGCTTCGTGCCAATTACGTGGGCGAAGTAGCTCGTCATGGTCTGGTATTCCTGCACGCCTTTCACGACGTCCCTGTAGGTGCCCAGCTCGTCGCACACGTTCCTGAGTCGCTGGAGCACTGGCCACTGGAAATATCCCGTGGTGGTGCCCTCGGTCGGAGCCTGGTTGATCGTCACGGCCCACTTTCCGGGAGAGAAAGCCGAGACCACGCCCACGCACCCCAGCACGCTGACGCTCGTGTAGTGGTTTTTACCGCGATGGAATCTGACGAGCCTGGTGTGCCTGCCGGTGCTGCGCGGCCAGACCCAGTCCATGTTGCGGACGAGCGTGGGCATGCCGTCGATGTTGCAGGAGAAACTTGAGCAGCCGAGGCCATAGATGCCGGCCATTTGGCACAAGTCGTAGGTCAAGTTGCCGAGGACGACATGGCTCAAGGGCTGGTCGGCGTGCTTCGCAATGGACCTGATCTCGGCGACGTATTCCTGGCCAAAGCAGCCGGCGATCATGTCCACGAGCCGGCCGCCAAGATCCGCGAGGCCCTTTCCAGCCGCGATCACGAGCGGGCGGAAGACGAGCGGAAAACTACTGGCCCGCTCGGTGCAGAGTTCCACGACGTCATCCAGCAGTCGGCCGATGTTCTTGGCCTCCTTCTGGGCGACGTGGTTCCAGCGGGTGTCAGGTGGGGCCTCCAGATCGACGTCGTAGGTGGGGAGGCCGGTTTCTTCGTAGGGTTTGAGTTTCATGGATTGAGTCTTGGGTCTGGGTCTGGGTTTGGGTTTGGGGTATGGGCCTGAGGGTGGGCTGGATTTTGGCATGGTCCCTCATCGTGCCGCTAACCGACACTCGCTGCCAAAGCACTGGTACCGGGAGGGCGAGCAGCAGCTGGGGGACTGGTACTCGAACGTCTGGACCTTCTCCGAGTGGATTTTCCAGTAGCCGTGCTCGCGTTTGAGGGCCACGAGCGAGACCACGTCATATTGATCGTCCGACAGCGCGAGCCGATATCGCACCGCGGCCTGGCCCGAGTTGCCGGCAAGCTTGATGACCTGCGCGTCCAGTACCTCCATGGCGACCGCGTACTGGACGAACCTGGTGGCGGCCTGCTTCCTGATCTTGGCCCTGCTGGACTTCGTGAAGCAGTCCGCGAAGCCGTCCAGATCCTCAGCACAGGCAGCCTCGGCGACAGTGTTCAGGCAGGCTTTCACGTCGGCCTGCTCGCTGCTATCGGGACTTACGCGGAGTCGGCCGGAAGGAGGCTCGGCGGCAGCAAGGGGCCGGAAAGCGAGCAGCACGGCCAGGGTCAGGACGCCGGTCGGGAATAGATATCTTTGAACCCTCATGGGGTCCTCCTTTGGATCGGGAATGGGTTGGGACATGAAAAAACCCGCTCCTACCTGGATATGGCGGGAGCGGGCTGGAAAAAGCGCACGGCGAACCTGCTGGTTTACTGCCGCGACTTGATGAGCTCGTCTTTCTGCGCCCGGGTGAGCTTCTTTACGGCCGCCTCCCGCTTTAGGGCCGCCGATTTGGACTTCATGGGCTCGCTGTAGGCCACCGTTACAGGAAGCCGGCTGCGGGTGTATCCGGACGCCTTGCCGGCAGTGTGGGCCTTCAGCCGCTTAGGCAGGTCGTTCGTGATGCCCGTGTAGAGCGAGCCGTCCGAGCAGCGCAGCAGGTAGACAGTCCAAGGCGGTGAAGAGCGAGCAGCCATCCGAATCGATCGCGGTTTTTTTGCCATCGATTACAGACGCTTTGCGACCGTCACGAAGGGCTGCCATCGGCGGGGCAATGGGAGCGGTTGTAGTACAACCGCACGTGCAAACGGCCACGAACAAATAAGGACTTACGACGAGTTTTGGTCGTAGGAGAGACGGCCGAAAAAAGCGATTTGCGACGGGAAAAACAATGCTTTCCGCAGGTTTTCAGATCGCCTTTAGAAATCCCATGCTCTATCCACCTGAGCTACGGGCGCGAAGGGGGTTTCTGCGTCTCCGGACCGCCACTGTTCGGCCATCTGTGAGGCGCAGGCCCCGAAAAACCCATTATGTACCACGGGCGGTTCGGCGGCGTTGCCGCCCCTATCGACGGCGTCCCAGCACTTCCAGGCGCAGAACACCTCCTGTTCCCATGCCATCCGCCGAACCTTCGGGGCCACGTCGAACCTGGCCGGTCTGGACGCTCTCGGTGACTGCGTCGGTGCCTTCCAACTCGGCGACCTGAATCGTCGTTCCCGACCGATTCCCGAATCCAGACGCTCACCGGCACGGGGGCGATTGCCAGGTCAGGACAGGCGTACTCCTCGATGGCCCCGGTACGGACTGAACCACAAACTCCTCCTGGGCATCTGGCACCACGAGCATCCATGCCGTGAAGGGCACCGATCGTTGGCCGGTCATGGCGTGAACGCCTTCGGCTGCACGAGGGAGTCACTGTGATCGAAGATGGCGATGTCGACCTCGAATGGATGGCTCGAGACCGTGAGGTCGCCCGCGAATGGATATCCAAACAGGTTGACGAGGTAGAGGTTGAGGCCGATGACCAATGACGCGAGCACGGTGACCACCAGCCGGAGCCGTTCGCTGCCGACATGGAACATGCCGCCAAGCACCATCGTCACGACAGCCCCGGCCACGAGGGACACCCATTGCACCGGCGGAATCCCGATCTCGCAGGTGCCGGCCCGCTCTCGACGCCGATCCCAGAACTGGCGAATCTGCTCGAGAATGGCCGGATAGACGACCTTCTCGGATTCAGACGCCGGCTCGAAGCCGTCGAGCGACGTCGCGAGTGCGAGGGCGGTCTGGCGAACGGCGGGATTCATGCGTCCCTGCGCCATCATCGGCCACTCTTCGTCGACGACCTGCCGGGCGTAGGTGCGGCAGAGGTCGCGGACTCGTGCCCGGTACGGCTCGGGCAGTCGGTTGCCGAGGAGAAAGATGTCGGCCAGGCAGTTGGACTCCATCTGTGCGCCGTCCATCGCCCGTTCGAAGCGGGCCATCGCATCGACCACGATGAGTCCGAGGAGGACGGCGTACAGCGTGCCGACGATGGCGAGCAGCGCGGTCGTGAAGTGGTGGCCGTCGCGCAACTCCGCGGTCGAGAAGATCCGCTGCATGATCAGCGTGATCACGATCGCCGCAAGAGCGCCGCCGCCCAGGATCATCGCACCGGTCCAGCAGCCGTTGTAGATCATGGTGTCGCGCGCGGGGTGTCAGGATGATCGGGGAACGTCTTGCCATGATGGCGGTATGGCCGCGGCACAAGGTCAGCGACGCCGCGGCCGCCGTCAACCAGCTCGTCTTGTGTGCGGGATTCACGGGCATGGCGATGAGCGACTCACGGGCGAACGCCAGAAACAGCATTCACGGAGACCGGCCTTGCACGCCGCGGTGGCGGCCGAAGCGGCAAGGCTGAAGCTATCCGCGGGGCGAAGCTCCGGCTGGTTCGGGCAGAGGGAGGGGCGGCTCTTCATCCCGCTGGGCCAGACGGCGGGCCAGTTCGCGGAGCTGCATTCGCACGCGGCGGCCGCCGTCCGGCAGCGTGTCGCGTCCGTTGTAGGCGACCCGCAGCCAGCGGCCCGCCTCGGCGAACTCCTGTCGCTTGAGGAGCAGGGCTCCGAGCGCCGCCGCCGCCGGGGCCGCAGTCGCATCCTGCTCGAGATTTCGGCGGAGCCGTGCCTCCGTCTCGTCGTCGTCGGAACGACGGCGAATCAGCGTGCCGAGATCGAAGACCACGTCCCAGTTCGACTCGGGCTCCCCGTCGGCCGCGTGCTCGGCCCGATGCCGGACGGTCGATCTTGATCGCGGCACGATCATGTCGACGTCGCACGCCGTCTGGAGATGCAGTCGAGTCCGGCCCGGCGTGGCGACCGGCAGCCTGACCGTGCCACCGGGCTCGATCAGGGCGTCGATGCCCCGCTGACCGCCCTCGGCATCCACGCCCACGATCAGCACCGGCTGATCGCCCCCGTTGTTGATCGTGAGCGTGGATTCGTCCATCACGGCCACGACCCTGCCCGAGCTGACCGTCGCCGCCGGCGCGACGTCGAGCCACCACGTGTCCGGGTACGCCACGTCGAGCAGGTGGAGGAAGGCCGCCGAATACTCCTTGAATATTCCGGCATGCTCGTGCACCTCGTCTCCTTCGAGCACCTCCACGACCACGCGTTGGCCGATGTGCCTCTCCAGGAGCGGATCGTGGACGCTGCTCACTTCCGTGAGCACGCTGCCGCCCAGCTTGGTCAGCGTGTCGGCGCCCTCGGCGTCGACGTAGCGATCCTGCATCTTCTGCACGCGGCCCATGACGATGGCCAGCACGTCGCGAAGCGAGTCGGTTGCGGAGCCCAGGAAATTGCGGAACCGCCGGCTCAGCCTGCGAACCGGGCCGGGATGAAACGACCTGCCGATGTCGGCCTCGCGGAGCCTGCGCTCGGCGTCGGTCAGCCGGTCGGCGTACCGCAGGATCGCCTGCACGAGCTTGTACTCGCCGGCGTAGAGCAGGTAGGAGGATTTCGCCGACCCGTTGCCCTCCCGCTTCGGAAACGTGAACTCCATGCCGCCGGAACAGAGGTGCATCCGTCCCCAGACCCGCTTGCCGTCCGCCTTCTGGAGCGTGACGTTGAAGCCGTGGAACGACCGCAGGCAGCGGTCGGTGATCCGCGACCGCAGATAGCCCGCCATCGACGTCACGAGGAAGATCAGGCCGATGGTGATGAACAGGGAAGGATCCATGGAGACTCCCGATGTCGAGCCGCAGCAGGTCAGCCGGACTGCCACGCGTCGTGGACGATCGTCCGCCAGAGTGTCGTCAGCAGTCGTGTCGCCCGCCGGCCGTCGCGAAAAGCCCTCCACCGGGAAGGGATCGACGTGGCCCGGGCGTGGAAGGCGGCCGACCAGCGGCGGGCGTAGGAATCGACCAGGTCCGGCAGGTCGGACCGCGCGCGTCCCGGCTGGAGAAGCTCGGCCGCAAACCCGGTGGCATGAAACACCATCACGTCGTCAAACCGCAGCAGTCCGCCGCTGAAGTGAGGCAGCCGGGCGTTGCATGTCTCGGGCAGGAGCCCGAAGGTGAATCCCCGCATCTGAAGCGCCACCGTGGCCAGCGCGAAGGAGGGTTGGTCGTTGCTGGCCAGCACATGGTGGTCGCGCCACGAGGCGCTGGTCGCGAGGAACGCCTGCAGCCGCTCGTGCATCCCGCGCCACGTCTCCGCGAGCGGGCAGCCGGCGGTCACCAGCACGGCCCCGGAGTTGTAGTACGGGAGCATGGCACGGCTCTCGTCGTCCAGGGTCGCCCGCCGGCAGGCGATGGCCGAGGTGTCGAGTCCGGACCGCGTGAACACGGAGACCAGACGCTCCGCCGGGAGGGGGATGCCGAATGCCGCATAGATCTCCCGCCACGCGGCCTCGGGCACCTGGGCCTTGCCAGCCACGGCGGCGGCAAGATCGGCTTCGAGGTCGACCACCGGGGCGAGGTCGCGGAGCACGAGCGTGTCGACGTCGAGCAGCAGCAGGCGGCCGCCTCGATGCCGAACCTCGAGACCGCGGAGCTTGTTGATCAGGCCCGCCTCCCGGATCGGCTGGTGGCACTCGAGGCCGGCGCCTGCCGCGGCGGCGAGGCGGGCCACGCTGTCGGGTGGCTCGCCGATCGAGCAGATCTGCAGCCTCGGCGCCTGCGGGCCGGCCGAGCGATTGCCGTACACGCGTTGCCACGATGCGAGGAAGAACAGGGTCCGCGCCTCGAACAACAGCGAGGCCCGGCCCGAGAAATCGGGAACGATCACCACGTCAAGCGGGCGGCTGGACGGCATGTGGGATGCAGGGCGGAGGGGACACCGGTCCATCAGCCTATCAGCCGCCCGTGGCGGCCAACGCGCGGATCCTGCGTCGAGGAAGCCCCTCTCACCGCGTTGGCAGGGGGCGGTCCGCGGGGCAGGGGGTATTCTCGATGACGCGGCAGCAGGACGGCGGACGGTTTCGAAGGCACGTGTGCAGCGAGACGAACGGATCACCATGAAGGACGACCCGCGACGAGTGCTGCTTTTCCGCCGCGACTTTCGCGGGCTGACCGGCGGGCATCTCAAGGTGTGGCACTACTTCCAGCACGCCGGTGCATCGCGGCGATTCGTGCCCCGGATTCACCTCACGCCCGGATCGCTGGGCGTGCCTGGGAATCCATGGGCGAACGTGAAGCCTCCACCGGAGCCCGAGTGGCGGCCCGCAGATGGCGGCGTGCTGTTCCTGGCGGGCCTCGACTGGGAGGCGGTGCCGAATCCCGCACCTCGGCCGGTGATCAACCTGATCCAGCACATCAGGCATGGCGACGTCGGCGATCCCCGGCGGCCCTACCTGGCGAGGCCGGCGATCCGGATCTGCGTGAGCGAGGAGGTCGCGACGGCGATCACCGCCACCGGTGAGGTCAACGGCCCCGTGCACGTCATTCCCAACGGCATCGACCTCGACCAGATTCCGTGCGCCGATCATCGGGATATCGGCGTGCTGATCGCCGGCGCCAAGAATCCCACGCTCGCCACGGCGGTGCAGGCATGGCTGGCGCGGGAAGGCGTGCCGGCCAGGCTCTTGACGGGCATGGTGCCGCGGGCGGAGTTTCTGCACCTGCTGTCGAGGGCGGAGGTGGCGGTGACGATACCCCATCAGCATGAGGGCTTCTTCCTGCCGGCCCTCGAGGCGATGGCTGCCGGCGCCGTGGTCGTCTGCCCCGACTGCGTGGGGAACCGCGGATTTTGCCTCGATGGGCAGACCTGCTTCCGGCCGCCGTACGAACTGGGGGCGTTGTCGCGGGCCGCCATCAGGGCGGCGCGGCTTGCGGCCGGGGAGCGGGCCGGGTTGTGCCAGGCCGCGAGAAACCAGGCGGTTCTGCACGGTCTGGAAGCCGAGCAAGCGGCATTCCTTCGGATCCTCGATGCCGTGTAGTCTCCGCGACGACTTGGCCGTTGGCGGGCGGCGGGCTCGGAGGTCGACGCATGGACATCATTCTCACGGGCATCGCCCGCTCCGGCACCACGCTGACCTGCGCGCTGCTCAACAAGCTTCCCCAGGCGGTGGCTCTTCACGAACCGATGAATCCGGGCGATCTCGTCGGGCTCGGCTACCCTGACGAGTATCTCGCCCGGATCGCCGACTTTTTCTCGGCCCAGCGGACCAGCCTGATGGAGGCGGGCCGGGCCGTCAGCAAGGCCCGCGACGGCAGGGTTCCGGAAAACCCGTTCGCCCAGACGGCGGATCAGGGCGGGCTGCGGCATTCCACCGTCGACAACCAGGACGTCCAGTTCGGCAAGCAGCTCGCCGAGGGTTTTCGGCTCGCCGTCAAGCACCCGAACTTCTTCACCGCCACGCTCGAGACGCTGCGAACACGGTATCCGTGCTTCGCGGTCGTGCGGATGCCGTTGGCCGTGCTGCTGTCGTGGCATTCGATCAAGGCGCCGGTGAACGAGGGCCGCCTGCCGTTCGGCGAAGCGTTCGATCCGGTGCTCCGGCGAACACTAGATGCGGAGCCGGACCGGGTGCGTCGGCAGTTTGCGATCCTGCGGTGGTATTTCTCGAGGTATCGCGAACTGCTCCCTCCGGAGCACGTGATTCGCTACGAAGACCTGGTCGCCTCAGGGGGACGGGCGCTCGCGGTCATCGATCCGGACGCCGCGTTCCTGGCGGAGTCGCTGGAGAGCCGGAACACGAGTCGCTTGTATGACGCGAGCCTCGTACGCGATCTGGCCGGGCGACTGCTCGCGGAGAGCACCATCTACGAGGGCTTCTACACCACGGACGACATCGCCGCGTTGCGGGACGCGTGGGTGACCGGCGGTCGAGCCTGAACTCCCGCTGGAGCCCCTGATTCGCTCCCCCCGGCGGTGAGCCGGTCACCGGGTCGGTGAATCGGCCCCCAGAGCCGCGTTTTCCCGTGGTTTTCGCGGGTTTTCAG
>JBJTQP010000062.1:0-6071 GCA_046075685.1 Planctomycetaceae bacterium
CAATGGGGGAAAGGGGGAGGTGGCATCGGGGGGGGCGGGGTCGGGGAGGGCAGAGGGGAATGTCCGGAGATGGGGCGGGGGCAGCCCCAAGCCCTGCGCGAGCCCGACGTCCAAGCACGACGACCCAACCAGCTTCCGCACTCATGGTCACCCCAGGCGCACCGTCTGGCCGCCCTGGGCAGCGCTCTGATCGGCGGCGAAGATCACGTCGAAGGTCTTCTTCGCCTCCTTGAAGCTCGTCAGCGGCATGTCGCGGCCGGCGTCGAGGGCGTCGAAGAAGGCCTGGAACTGCGCCTGGTAGGGGTGGTCGCTGACGTCGCCCGAGTCGAGCATCTTCATCGACAGCCTGCTCCAGTGGCCCTTGTCGGCCTTGAGCTTCATCGAGTGGAAGCGGTCGTCGAGCAGGCTCCCCGCGCTGCCCACGAGGTGGGTGTGGAAGTAGTAGGGCTGCAGGCAGTCGACGATCGCGGCCGTCTTGCCGATCGCCCCGCCCTTGAAGTGCAGGATCGTGACGCTCGACGTGTCGTATTCGTAGGGGGCGAAGATCGGGCTCGACGACTTCGTGCTCAGGCTCGTCACCGTCTCCACATCGTCACCCATGATCATCAGCAGGGCGTCGAGGGCGTGGCAGCCGGCCGTGAGCAGGGCGCTGCCGCCGTCCTTCTTGCCGGTGTTCCAGCGATACTGGCCGTACCACGGGCCGATCCCGTGGTAGTAGTCGATCTCGCCGTAGTGGAGCTTGCCGAGCAGTCCCTCGTCGACCAGCGCCTTCGTGACCTGGAACTGGTTCGAGTAGCGGCACTCGAAACAGACGCAGCCCTTCACGCCGTTGACCTCGGCGGCCGCCACGATGTCGCGGACCTCCTCCGACGTGTTCGCCATCGGCTTCTCGAGGATCACGTGCTTCTTCGCCCGGGCCGCGGCCACCGCCTGGTCACGGTGCTGGCTGGGATAGCTCGTGATGTCGACCACGTGGATGTCGGGATCGGCGAGCATCGCATCGAGCTCGCGGTAGGCCTTGATCGGCCCGCCGTGCTTCGCGGCCAGGTCGGCCGCATCGAGCGGCCGCGACGACCAGACCGCCGCCACGCGGCCCTGCGTGGTGGCGTTGATCGCCGCCATGTGGGCGGTGGCCGCCCAGCCGTACCCGATGATGCCGACGTTGTACTTCTTCGTCATGGTGTCCTGGTCCGGGGAATCCTCGATCCGGGAAGGTCAGTAGTCGTGCCGCACGAAGCCCTCGATGGCTTCGTACTCGGGCAGGCCGAGCTTGTCGTAGAGCCGGGCCGTGTCTCGGTTGCGATCCTCGGCCCGCTGCCAGAACTCGCGGGGGTCGGTGGCCCCCGGGAACAGGGCCCGGTCCTTCTGGCTCTCGTGCTTGAAGATCGCCATCCGCTTCCGCTCAACCTCGTCGGGGGAGAGAGGCACGGCCATCTCGATCTCGTGGGGCTCCCATTCCTGCCACGCGCCGCGGTAGAGCCACAGCTGGCACTCCTTCGCCCACGCCCGGCCCTTCACCTCGGCGAGGGCTCCAAGAATGGCCGCGAGACAGACGCGGTGGGTGCCATGGGGATCGGAGAGGTCGCCGGCGGCATACACCTGGTGCGGCTGCACCCGCTCCAGCAGCTTGACGGTGATGGCGATGTCCTCCGGGCCGATCGGCTTCTTGCGAACCCGGCCCGTCTCGTAGAAGGGCAGGTCGAGAAAGTGCACGTTGTCGGGCTTCACACCGGAGTAGCGGGCTCCGGCCCGCGCCTCGGTCCGTCGGATCAGCCCCTTCACCGTCTGCAGTTCGGGGATGTCGACGGCGCCCGCCGACTTCGACTTGAGGAACTGGCGGATCCGGTCGGCGATGCCGCTGGTCTTGGTGCCCACGCCGAACGCCTTGCAGAACTCCTCCACGAAATCGACGTGCCGGTCGGCAGACTCGTCCCAGACGGCGATGTTGCCGCTCGTCTGGTAGGCCACGTGCACGTCGTGCCCCTGCTCGCAGAGGCGGATGAACGTGCCGCCCATGCTGATCACGTCGTCGTCCGGATGCGGGCTGAAGATGATCACCCGCTTCGGGAACGCCTCGGAGCCGCCGGGCACGCCCCGGCTCCCGCCGGCCTTGCCGCCCGGCCAGCCGGTGATCGTCGACTGCATCGACTTGAAGACCTCGATGTTGATGTCGTAGGCCCGCCCGCGGCACGAGAGCAGATCCTGGAGGGAGTGCTCGTTGTAGTCCTCGTCGGTGAGCTTCAGGATCGGCTTGCCACGCTGGAGCGACAGCCAGATCACCGCCGTCTTGGTGAGCTGGGGCGTCCACTGAAGCCCGAGCGATTCCAGCGGCCCCACGACCCACGGGGCCTCGAACCTGGAGAGCCGGGCCGCCGCGGCCCGATCCAGCACGAACCGGGCGTCGGGATGCCCCTGCAGGGCGCTGGCCGACACGTGGCTGCACGGCGGCTCCTCCACCGCCCGACGGACGATCGGCGCCTTGTGCTCGCCGAAGGCGAGCAGCACGATACGGCGGGCGTCGAGGATCGAGCCCACTCCCATGGTGATCGCCTGGCGGGGCACGTTCCACTCGCCGAAGAAGTCGGCGGCCGCATCACCCCGCGTCACGCAGTCGAGCGTGATCAGTCTCGTGCGGCTCTCGGCCGTGCTCCCCGGCTCGTTGAACCCGATGTGCCCCGTGCGGCCGATCCCCAGGATCTGGAGGTCGATGCCGCCCGCGGCCCGGATCTGCTCCTCGTAGGCGGCGCAGGCCGCATGAATATCCTGCCTGGCCAGCGTGCCGTCGGGGATGTGGATGGCGGCGGCCGGGATGTCGACGTGGTCGAAGAGGTGTTCCCGCATGAAGCGGTGGTAGCTTTGCAGCGCGTCGGGTGCGATCGGCCAATACTCGTCGAGGTTGAACGTGACCACCGTCTTGAACGACACGCCCTCCTCCCGGTGCAGCCGGATCAGTTCGTCATAGACGCCCACCGGGGTGCTGCCGGTCGCGAGGCCGAGCACCGTGGTGCGGCCCGCCGCAGCCCGCTCCCGGATCAGGTCGGCGATCTCCCGGGCCACCGCGCGGCTGGCGTCGGCCGGCTGGTCGTACACGGTCACCGGCAGCCGCTCGACGGTGGTGACCTGCGGCAGCGGGCCGCGGTAGATCGGTGCGGACGGAACGACCGGGATTGATCGGGCCGGTGCGGACATGATGCTCGAGGCTCCTGCGACGTGGTGGGTGGGAGGGGCGGTGGGGATCGGTCAGACGAGTTTGGACTTGCCGGGAACGGCGAACTGGGGCGCGGGGAGCGACGAATCCCAGGCCAGGTCCTTGGGAAACAGGTCGAGCTTCGACTCCTCTGTGGCGAACTTCCAGGTCACCTTCTGGCCGGAGTACGCGGCCATGCGGCCCATGATCGCCACCATGGAACTGTCGGCAAGCTGCCTGAGTTCGACGATCGGCCGGCCGGCCCGGATCGAGTCGACGAGTTCCTTGTGCTCCTGCTTGTAGGCGTCGGCGATGCTCCCGGCCATCTCCCAGACCTGCGCGCCGCGGCGGTCGAAGATCCGCGAGCCCGCGTTCGCGGCCCCGATGTGGCACTGCCCCTGCGTGCCGTAGACGACGTTGCCGACGTCCCCGGCGGCTCCGGGAATCTGCCGGCACATGAACGACACGAACCGCTCGCCCGGGTATTCGTAGTCGAGGCTCACGCTGTCCCACATCTCGCTGTCGTCCGGCCGCGTGAACCGGCCACCGGAGCCGAATGCCGAGACGGGGTTCTCGCCCATCACCCAGTTGATCGTGTCGAGATTGTGGACGGCCTGCTCGGCGATCTGGTCGCCGCTCAGCCAGATGAAGTGCATCCAGTTGTTGAGCTGGTATTCCGCATCGCTCATCCCCTCGGCTCGCGGGCGATACCAGATGCCACCCGCACAGTAGCGGGCGGTGGCACCGATCACGTCGCCGATCGCCCCCTGGCGGATCTGCTCCACCGCCCCCACGTAGTTCACCTGCCGGCGATACTGCGTGCCCGCCACGACTGCCACGCCCTTCGCCACGGCGGCGGCATGCGTCTCCAGGCACATGCGGTAGCCGGCGGGATCGACGCACCCGGGCTTCTCGGCGAACACGTGCTTGCCCGCCGCGACGGCCTCGCGAAGGTAGACCGGCCGAAAGCCGGGCGACGTGGTGATGAGCACCAGGTCGATGGCCGGGTCGTCGAGCAGTTTGCGATACCCGTCGAGGCCGACGGCGATCGTGTCGGTGGCGGCCACCTTGTCGGGGTGGGCCTCCCGCATCGCCTTCCAGAGCGACGCGCACTTGGGGGCGTACAGGTCGGCGGTGGCGACGAGCCGCACCCCCTCGTTGATCGAGAGCGAATCGTTGATCGCACCGCTTCCGCGGCCTCCGCAGCCGATGACGCCGATCCGAATCTCGCCCGTGTCCGCGGCGGCCTGGGCGGAGTGCACCATGATCGCTGCGGCCCCCACGGCGGTGGCCGATACGAACCCCCTCCGTGACACCGCCGCGTCCGCCGCGGTGGACGCAGCCTCGCTGACCCGAGGGCGACGAACTTGCATGGCACGATTCCCGGGGAACGAACCGCACGGACGGGCGAACCACGCCGGCGACGGAATACTTTCTTACACGGCCGCCGCGATCCCGGATAGGAGGTTGGCGGGCTTGGAATGTACCTGTCGTTCGTGGGGCGCCCCAATCCCACCCCCGCTGAAAACCAGGCTCACCCCGGGTTTTCGAGCACGAGACGGGTTGGCGGATGATGCAGACGCCCCTACCCTCCCGGCCCGTCCTCCGCCGCAGCCCCGTGCCCGTTGCCAGGTGCCCCGTGCCGACCCGTGTGAAACCCGGCTGTCAGTTTGCGAGCGACAACACGGCGGCCGTCTGTCCCGAAGCGTGGGCGGCTCTCGAGCAGGCCAACGCCGGCTGCCAGGCGAGCTACGGCAACGACCCCTGGACCGCCCGTGCCTGCGACCTGATTCGCGAGATCTTCGAAGGACCGGCCGAGGTGTTCTTCGTGTTCAACGGCACCGCCGCCAACTCGCTGGCGCTGGCGGCCATGTGCCAGTCGTACCACGCCATCCTCTGCCACGAGGTGGCGCATGCCGAAACGGACGAGTGCGGAGCGCCCGAGTTCTTTTCCAATGGCACCAAACTGCTGCTCCTGCCGGGAGCCGGCGGACGCGTGACGCCCGAGGGCATCACGCATGCGGTGGAGCGCCGCCAGGACATCCACTACCCGAAGCCGCGGGTGGTAAGCGTCACGCAGGCCACCGAACTGTCGACGGCCTACTCGATCGAAGAACTGGCGGCGATCGGCGCAACGTGCCGGCGCCACGACCTGCGGCTCCACATGGACGGTGCCAGGTTTGCCAACGCGGTGGCGGCGCTGGGGGTGCCGCCGCGGGCCATCACCCGCGACGTGGGCGTCGACGTGCTCTGCTTCGGCGGCACCAAGAACGGCATGGGCGTCGGCGAGGCCGTGGTGTTCTTCAACACGTCGCTGGCCGAGGAGTTTGCCTATCGCTGCAAGCAGGCCGGCCAGCTCGCCTCCAAGATGCGCTCGCTCACGGCCCCGTGGGTGGGCCTCCTCGAGCACGGTGCCTGGCTGGAGAATGCCCGGCGGGCCAACGCGATGGCGGCCCGACTGGAGCGGGGATTCATGCAGATCGCCGGCGTTGAGGTGCTCGGGCACCGGCAGGCCAACGCCGTGTTTGCCCGGCTCGAGGCCCCGCTTGCCGCAGGACTGAGGGCGCGGGGCTGGCAGTTCTACACCTTCATCGGCGCGGGTGGCTGCCGCTTCATGTGCTCGTGGGCGACGACCGAAGCTGACGTCGATTCCCTGCTTGCCGACGCCCGCGGACTGGCGGCCGCGTGATGCCGATCCCGGCGGCGCGGCCACCGCGAACGGGGCTTTCCCTATACCGACCCCGCGGGACGCGTGGGTGACCGGCGGTCGAGCCTGAACTCCCGCTGGAGCCCCTGATTCGCTCCCCCCGGCGGTGAGCCGGTCACCGGGTCGGTGAATCGGCCCCCAGAGCCGCGTTTTCCCGTGGTTTTCGCGGGTTTTCAG
>JBJTQP010000063.1:0-35067 GCA_046075685.1 Planctomycetaceae bacterium
GCTCAACTACGCCGCGATGCAAATGACCCGAGGCGACACCGAGTCCGCCCGCGCCTCGCTCGATGCGCTGGAAAAATACGATCCGCAAGCCAACGGCCTGCTCAAGATGCAGGCGGCAGTTGCTTTGCGCGAAGCCGAGTTACCCCGGGCCGCCTCCATCCTGCAAGAACACCTGCAGTCCAACCCCGGGGACGCCGAAGCTTGGCTGACTCTGTCGGAAATTCAGTTGAAACTGGGGGATTTCAGCGCCTCCGAGGAGAGCCGCCGCAAGGGGCGGGAAGCCGGCGGCGGGTAGGTCCGGGCACCGGACGGAAAAAATGTTGCGGGGGCTGAAATTTTCCTTTGACGCCGGTCGGCGCTCGTTTAACGTAAGAGGAGTCATCAAACCACACCCCTGCTCATGAAAAATACCCTACTCACTGTTACCGCGGCCGCGTTTCTCGTTATGGCCGGAAATCTGCAAGCCGACCAAGTCACCTCGCCATACACCGATGCCATTGGCGATATCGATCCCGGTATCACCACGGCCAATGGCACGCTCGACATCGTCAAAATGGAGGTCAGCAACACACCCACCGACATCACGTTCAAGCTCACGCTTAACGGGGACGTGACCAACCCTGACTGGGCGAAATACCTGCTCGGCATCGCCACCCTGAAGACCGATGGCACGGTCACCGGCAACGGCTGGGGCCGTCCGATCAATCTATCCTACGACAACGACCCGTTTGCGGCCCAGCTCAAGGGGATGAACCACTGGGTCGGGGCCTGGGTGGATGGCTCGAGCCAGAAGCCGATCGGCGGCTCGGAGCTCTACACCTTCAATGACGCGACCCAGGTGTGGGTCGCGAATGGTAAGTCGTGGGATGCTGGGAACCCCTATCCGTGGCCTTACACCGTCACGATCGGAGCCCAGAGCACCGTGGAATGGTCGTTCCCGCTGGCGCTGTTCGGCCTCAACGTCGGCGACACGTTCTACTTCGACGCCTACTCCTCGGGCGGAGGCGGCGGCGACTCCGCCGTCGATTCGCTCGCCAACCCGAATGTTTCGATCACGGGCTGGGGTGGGCCGTACACGTCGTACACGTCGTCCCTCGGTGGCCCTGGCATCAACTCCTACACAGTCTCCGCCGTGCCGGAGCCGTCGTCCTTGGCCGCGGTGAGCGTGGCGGGAATCGCCATCGCCGGCCACCTGATGCGGCGTCGTCGGTCTGCCTGATCGGAGAGACCTTTCCATTCACTCCGAAGCCCCGGTCGGGCCTGATGCCCGACCGGGGTTTTTCTTTTCCATCGGGCTCCATCCCCTCGGCGGGTCACGTGAACATCCTCGGCATTTCCGCCTTCTTTCACGACAGCGCTGCGGCGCTCGTCCAGGACGGGGTGGTGGTGGCGGCCGCCCAGGAGGAGCGGTTCACGCGGCACAAGCACGACGACGCTTTTCCGGCTCAGGCCGCCGCGTGGTGCCTGGCAGAGGCCGGGATGACGGCCGCCGATCTCGACGCCGTGGTCTTCTACGAGAAGCCGCTCGTGAAGTTCGAGCGGCTGCTGGAAACCCATCTTGCGTTCGCGCCGCGGGGGTTTCCCGCGTTCGTGAAGGCGATGCCGGTGTGGCTGCAGCGGAAGCTCCACATTCCCCGGGAGATCGACAAGGGGCTCCACGGCGCTTACGACGGGCCGATCCTGTTCGCCACGCACCATGAGTCGCACGCCGCAAGCGCCTTCTTCCCGAGCCCATTCGACGAGGCGGCGATCCTCACCCTCGACGGCGTCGGCGAGTGGAGCACGGCCACCTGGGGAACGGGCCGCGGCAACCGGATTCGCCTGGAGGCCGAGATGCGGTTTCCGCACTCGCCCGGGCTGCTGTACAGCGCCTTCACCCTGTTCTGCGGCTTCCGCGTCAACTCCGGCGAGTACAAGCTCATGGGCCTCGCGCCCTATGGCGATCCGCGGTATGCCGACGTGATTCTCCACGAGATCGTGGATCTCCGCGACGACGGGTCGTTCTGGCTCGACCAGCGGTTTTTCAACTACTGCGCGGGGCTGACGATGACCAGCCGCCGGTTCGGCCGGCTCTTTGGCGGCCCGCCGCGCCGCCCCGACGGCCCGCTCACCCAGCGGGAGATGGACATCGCCGCGAGCATCCAAACGGTGCTCGAGGAGATCGTGCTGCGGATGGCCCGGCACGTCCATGCGCAGACGGCGATGCGAAACCTCTGCCTTGCCGGCGGCGTGGCCCTCAACTGCGTGGCCAACGGCCGCCTGCTCCGGGAGGGGCCCTTCGAGCGGCTCTGGATCCAGCCGGCTGCCGGTGACGCCGGAGGTGCCCTCGGAGCAGCCCTGGCGCACTGGTTCGGGCACCTCGGCCATCCCCGGGTGGCGCAGCCGCTCGATGCACAGCAGGGCTCGCTCCTCGGGCCGTCCTTCGACGCCGCTGCGGTGGACGCCGCCCTGGCCGGCTCCGGGGCCGTGGCCGAAACGTTCGCCGACGAGGCGACGCTCGCCGACGCCGTGGCCGCGGAGCTGGCCGCCGGGCGGATCGTCGGCCATTTCGCGGGGCGGGCGGAGTTTGGGCCGCGGGCCCTCGGCAATCGTTCGATCCTTGCCGACCCGAGACAGCCCGACATGCAACGCCGGCTCAACCTGGCGATCAAGTTTCGCGAGTCATTTCGCCCGTTCGCCCCGGCAGTGCTCGCCGGTCGCGCGAACGAGTTCTTCGCACTCGGCGCCGAGAGCCCCTACATGCTGCTTGTGGCGCCGGTGCATGGCGGCGTGGCGGCGTCGGCCGACCGTGCCAGGGGACTCGATCGGCTGCGGGAGGTCCGCGGGCCCCTGCCGGCCGTCACCCACGTCGATGGCTCGGCCCGCGTGCAGACCGTGGACCCGATCAGGGCTCCTCGATTCCATGCTATTCTCCAGGCGTTCGCCCGCCGCACCGGCTGCCCGGTGCTGGCCAACACGAGCTTCAACATCCGGGGCGAGCCGATCGTGCACGACCCGGGCGATGCCTACCGCTGCTTCATGTACACCGACATGGACACCCTGGTGATCGGGAATCGTCTGCTCCGCAAGGCCGCCCAGCCCCCGCTGGCGGGCGCCGACGCCTACAAGCGGTCGTTCCGGCCGGACTGACGTTTTGAAAACCTCCTCGTCGTGGATTGCACCGCCATGCGCCGCCGCTCCTTTCTCGCCGAGCTCTTCGACTTCGTCCGCCACAACCGGGCGTGGATGCTGGCCCCGGTGATCGCGATGCTGCTGATCGCGGGCGCCCTGATCATTTTTGGGGGCACGCAGGCCGCGCCGCTGATCTACACGCTGTTCTGAGATCGACACCGCTTCAGACGCCGCTCCCATGATCACGATCGACTGGCATCCGTCGCCGCAGCACCTGCGGCGCTGGGCGTTCGCGATCGCCGCCGGCACGGCGGTGTCGGGGTCGCTGTTCCAGTTCGTCGACTGGGGCGTGTTTCGGGCGGGGCACGGCCTCGCCCCGTGGCTGTGGGGCTTCGGGCTCGTCGCCCTGGTGACGGCCGGCACCGGCACGCGGCTCGGCCTGCCCGCCTACTGGGCGTGGATGGGGTTGGCGTGGACCCTTGGCACGGTGATGGGGATCGCCGCCCTGGCGGTGGTCTTCTGTGGCGTGGTCACGCCGCTCGGTGTGATCGCCCGCTGCTGCAGACGCGACCGGCTCGGTCTCCACCGTCCGCCAGCGGCCGCGTCGGGCTGGCATCCGCTGCCCGTGGCCGCCCACGATCCGACCCGCCAGTTCTGAACGTCCGTGTCGCCCTGAGGACGAGATGGCGGTTCCCGCACGATCCACGATGGCAGCCCCGCCCGCATCCGGCGAGCCGCTTCCAGCCTGGAAGCGGATGCTGTTCATGGCCATCACGCTGGCGATCCCGTTCGTCGCCCTGGCCCTGATCGAGGGCGGGCTGCGGCTCTGCGGCTGGGGAGGGTATCCGACGTTCTTCCGGATCGCGGGGCGGCTGCCCGGCGGAAGTCAGGTGGCGCTCGTGGAGCCGGCGGCCACGAAGCCCTACTTCTTCGCCAACCCCACGCGGCCGGGCTACGCGGAGGAGACGAACTTCCTGATGCCGAAGCCCGCGGGCACGGTGCGGGTGTTCATCGTCGGTGAATCGGCCGCCAAGGGATACCCGCAGCCGCGCAACCTGTCGATGCAGTCGTTCCTCCAGGAAATGCTCGGCGACGTGTGGCCCGACAAGCGGGTCGAGGTCATCAGCCTCGGCACCACCGCCGTGGCAAGCTTCCCGCTCGTGTACCTGACCCGCGAGGCGGTCCGTTACGAGCCCGACCTGGTCGTGTTCTACGTCGGCAACAATGAGTTCTTCGGGGCCTACGGCGTGGCCTCGATCAACTCCTTCGGCACGCTGCCCACGTGGGCGCTCCCCTGGATGCGGGCGTTTCGCGGGTTGGCCCTGGTGCAGGCGGTCGAGGGCGTGGTCCGCGGCACGGCCGATGAGAATCGCTCGCTCATGGAGCAGATGGTGGGCAAGACCGTGATTCCGGCCGGCTCGCCGCTGCGTGTGGCCGCCACCCGAAACCTGCACACCCACCTCGGCAGGATGCTCGACGCGACGCAGAGAGCCGGGATCCCCGCCATCGTCTGCACGACGGCGAGCAACGAGGCGGGCATGGCGCCGCTCGGTGAGGGCGGCGACGCGGCGGCGGCCTTCGCCCGGGCCACGCGGGACGCGGCGGCCGGCGATCGTGCGAGGGCACGCGAGGGATTTCTCCAGGCCCGCGATCTCGACACGATGCCATGGCGTCCCATCTCGTCCACCGAAGAGGCGATCCGGCTGGTCGCCGCCGAGCATGCCTCCGATGTGGGCCCAGGAGAGCGAGATGGCCACCCCCGCCATGACGTGGTGCTCTGCGATGTGGCGGAGGTGTTCCGGGGGCTCTCAGCCGAGGGCGCGACGGGCTGGGAACTGCTCGACGATCACGTGCACCTCTCGCTCCGCGGCCAGGCCGAGGCTGCGCGGGCGATGGTGGCTGCGATGGCGGGGCTGCCTGGACCGCTCCGCGTTGATCCGGCGCGGGCCGAGACCCTGCCCGGCTGGCGGGAGTATGCCGAGCGACTCGGCACCAACGAGTGGGACGACTACCGCGTCAACCACACCCTCCGCGTGCTGTTCGGTGTGCCGTTCATGAAGCGGTCGAACCAGGAGGCGTTCGACCGCTTTGAAACCGCGTGCAAACAGTTCGAGGCCCGCATGACGCCGGCGATGCGCGAGGAGGCCCGACAGTGGCAGTCGTTTCGGCCGCACGCCGGCGGACTGCGGCCGCTGACGGGCATGGTGGCGCGGGTGATGCTCCGCGAGAAGAAGCCCGCGGAGGCGGAGCGGCTCTACGGCATCGCGCAGCGGCAGGTGCCCGACTACACGTCGTGGTACCTGGAATACCTCTACTTCAAGCTCGCCTGCCGTCAGCAGCTGCATGGCCGACTGTCGCCGGCGGATCTCGAGGAAGCCGGCACGGGCATCGCCCAGGGGGCGTTCCTCCTGCAGCGCGGCTACTCGCAGACCGGGCTCACCGAGCGATACGTCGGCCGTCTGCACCAACTCCGGGCCGAGTGGCAGGAGTCGATCCCGCCCCTGGTGGCGGCCCGCGGACGACTCTCGGGGAGCGATCTCGTGGCCTGCGATCAGGCGCTCGTCCAGGCGTACCTGGAAACCGGCAATGCGGCGGCGGCGCGGGAGCTCGTCGACCAGGGCGTGCGAAACGCGGGCCGCCTGGCCCCGGCCTACCGGGCCATGGAGGCGTTGCTCGAATCCCGGCCCGACGGAGAACGTTCAGACCCGTGACCAGCCCAGATGTTGACGATCCACTCCACCCTGCTATAGATTTCGACGGAATATTTTAGTGGGGAGGATACGCTGTCCTTCCACGGCGACCAGTCGCCACCCGAGGAGTTTGCTCATGCGTCACTGCGTCAATCGTTTTCTGGTGGCCCTGGCCATCCTCGCGCCAAGCGTCGCCGCGGCTGCCGATGTCTCGTGGTCGGCGGGCTCGGGCAGTTATACGGTCGGCACGAACTGGGCGACGGGCAGCGTGCCTACCACGAGTGACGTGGCCGTGATCGCCAACGGCGGCACCTCGACGCTCACGCTCTCCGGATCGACCTCCGGCGCGAGGCTGGCGGTTGGACGCGACGGCAGCGGCGGGCTCGTGATCGCAGGATCGGGCACGCACACCGTCGCGGCACCCGTGCTCATCGGCTACACCTCGTCCACGGCGGCTGACGCTGTCTTCAGCAACGGTTCGGTGCTTGTCGGGTCGGGTGCCACCCTTCGCATCGACGGGGGCAGCGGCTACACGCTGGTGGGTGCGGGTGCCGGAGCCGTCGGCGGTTCGGGTTCACTCGTGATTGCGAGCGGCGCTGAGGTCTTGTTCAACGGGGCCGGTGATCGTCGCCTCGTCATCGGCGACACGCTCAACGGGAACACCTCTTCGGGCTCGGTCGACATCTCCGGGGCGCTGACGGTTGCCGCGGGCGAGTTCATGGTGGGGCGGGGTCAGGGCGGCGGTGGCACGGCAAGCGGCACCGTCACCATCAATGCCGGTGGCGTGCTCACGACGAACGACTGGACAAAGTTCGGAACGGACCAGTACGGCGGCGGGGCGGGCGGCGGCAACGCCCGCCTGGTGATGACCGGCGGCACCCTGAACAAACTTGGTACGGGGCGGCTCGTGTTCGGCAACTACATCGGCACGGGCGACGTGACGCAGTCCGGAGGCGTCATCAACGTCGCGGGCTCCAGCGAGGGAATCAACATCGGGGCATTCGGTGTGAACGGTGTGGGCACCTACACGCTCTCGTCCGGCACCCTGGCGGTGAGTGCCGGCATGCTTTCGGTCGGCCGACAGGGCGGGCAGGGCACGTTCACGATGACCGGCGGGCTGATTCAAAAGACCAGTCCGCAGGATATGGAGATCGGCGAGGGTGGCAGCGGGTCGATGACGGTGACGGGCGGCCTCGTCGACGTTCAGGCAGGCGACCTGGCCATCGGGGTCTGGGGCGGCAGCGGCAGCCTCACGATCGGCGGCTCGGGCACCGTGCGGGCGGGCAACGTGGTGTTCTCGAAGAACGCCGTCACGCCGCTCTCCACGCTCACGCTCAACGCCGGCGGGCGGCTCGAGGCGTCACGGATCACGTCCGTCAACGCCAACGCCCTCGCCGTGGTCAGCTTCAACGGCGGCCGGCTCGTGGCCACCGGCAACCAGCCCGCCTTCATGAGCGGGCTCGCGAATGCGTTCCTCGACGCGGGCGGAGCCACGATCGACACACAGGGCTATGCGGTGGCCATGTCCCAGCCACTGTCGGGAGCTGGTCCGCTGACCAAGCTTGGTTCAGGGACGCTCACGATGACGGGTGCCGGGTCGTTCAGCGGTCCGACGACCGTCTCCGAAGGCGGGCTGGTGCTGTCCACCGCCCACACCGGCGGCAACGACATGACCGTGGCCTCGGGTGCCACGCTCGGCGTGATCGTGTCGGGCAGCCTCGACTCCCAGTTGACGCTTTCCTCGCTCGGCCTGGGAACTACCAGCGGGCTGACCATCGATCTCGCCTCGTTCGGCAATCCATCGCTGGCGCCACTGAAGGTCACAGGCGGCCTGACCACGAGCGGGGCGACGACGGTGATCAACTTTGCGACCGGAGCCCCGTCCGCGGGCACCGTGCCGCTCGTCTCCTACGGCAGCCTCAATGTCTACAACTTCCAGCTCGGCACGCTGCCGGTCGGCATGCAGGCGACGCTGGTCAACAACTCGGCGGCCAGCCGGATCGACCTGCTGATCTCGAGCATCCCGATCCGGCGGTGGCAGGGCACCCTGAGCGCCGTCTGGAACACGTCGACGGCCAACTGGGTCTCGACCTTCAGCGGCACCGGCCCGAGCGCGGTCTTCGCCAACGGCGACGGCCCGGTGCTGTTCACCGACGAGGCGACCGGTCCGACGGCCGTGACGCTCAACCAAAGCGTGTCGCCGGTGGCCACGTCGTTCACAAACAGCGTGCTGACGTACAGCCTCACCGGCACCGGCGCCATCGCCGGATCTGGCGGCTTGACGAAGTCGGGCTCGGCGAACGTCACGATCGGCACGCGAAACACCTACACCGGCGTCACGCGGCTGGAGGGCGGCACCACGTCGATCGCAGTGATCGCCAACGGCGGCACCGCCAGTGGCATCGGTGCCGCCACCGCGGCGGCGTCGAATCTCGTCTTTGCCGGCGGTCGGCTCGAGTACACCGGCTCCACGGCCACGGTAAACCGCGGCTTCTCACTGGCCGGTGACGGTGGCGGCATCGCGGTCACGCAGAGCAACGCCATCCTGACGCTCTCCGGGAGCGTCACGGCCGACTCCGGAAGTTTCGTGAAGTCTGGCGCCGGCACACTGCGGCTCACGGGCTCGAGCAACGCGCTGGGCAGAGTTGCCGACGGTGCGGGATTGGTCGTCCAGTCCGGGTCGATGCAACTCTTCTCCACCGTCGCCGGCGCGACGAACCAGATCACCACCGTCACCGGAGACGTCGTCGCCGGCGGTCTGGCCGACACGCCGGTGTCGCTCGCGCTCACCAACTCCACGCTCAACGCGTCGGGCTGGCTGTCGCTTGGTCATGAGACCGGCACCGCCAACTCCACCACGCTGCTGACCAGGGCAGCCATCACGGCGGGCAACCTACGGCTCGGCTACAGCGGGACGACGACGAACTCGGGTTCCCACTCGCTTTCGCTCACCAACTCGACCGTCACGGTCACCGGAGAAACGCTCGTCGGCAACATCAGCCCGTCGATCGCAACGATCTCGGTGCAGGGCACGTCGGCGTTCCAGACGGGCAGCGACATGAACGTCGGCAACACCGCGGGCACGCAGGGTGCCGTCACCGTCGGCGGCACCGCGTCGCTCACCGTGCTTGGCCGCCTCCGGGCGGGCGATCTGGGGAACGGCACCGTGGCCGCCTCGGGAAGTGCGCGGCTGTCGCTCAACCAGGTGCAGATCGGCAACAACCTCACCGGCACGGGCACGATGACGCTGGCCGACGACACCGTGGCCACGCTTTCCGGCTATATCGCCATCGGCAACTCGGGGAGCGGCAGCCTCAGCATGACGGGCCGCAGCCGGATGAGCGTGGTGTACGACCTCAACGTGGCGGACGACGGGGGATCGCTGGGCACGATGACCATTGCCGACCGCGCGTCCGCGACAGCGGGCTCCGTCTACCTCGGCAAGGGCGACCTCAGCGGCGGCACCGTGACCATCAGCGGCGGCACCCTGAGCCAGACCAACACGGCCGGCGAGTTCTTCGTCGGTCGCAACGGCAACGGCACGCTCAATGTCAGCGGATCCGCCACGGTGCTCGCTTCGGCGAGCACGGGCATCCTGATGGGCGGCGGCGTCTTCTCCCAGGTGGCCGTCATCAACCTCAATGGCGGCGTGGTGCAGGCCACGCGGCTGTCCAAGGGGAGCGGCGTGGCTGCAGCGTTGACGTTCAACAGCGGCACCCTGCGGGCTGCGAGCGGTGCGGTGAACGATTTCGTCAGCGGCCTGACGAGCGTGAGCGTGCTGCCGGGCGGAGCGGTGATCGATAGCAACGGCCAGTCGGTCACCTTCGGATCCGCGATCACCGACGGCGGTGGCGGTGGCCTGACGAAGATCGGCTCCGGCACGCTCGCCCTGGCCGGCGGCAACAGCTACCTCGGCACCACGTCCGTGCAGGCCGGAACCCTCCGCGTCGATGGTGATACGTCGCTCGCCACGGGGGCCCTGACCGTGGCGTCGGGGGCGACGCTGGCCGGCTCGGGCACCGTTGGCGGAGCGTCCACGATCCAGTCGGGGGCCACGCTCTCGCCCGGCTCGGGGCCCGGCACACTCGCCTTCGCCGGCGGTCTCAACTGGAACACCGCGGGCAACTACAACTGGCAGATGCTCTCCGGCACGGGCACTGCCGGCAGCACGTCGGCCTGGGATGTCGTCACGGTGGGCGGCACCCTGGCGATCAACGCGACCTCGGTCGATCCATTCCGCATCAATCTCTGGACCCTCTCCGGGGTCGACGTGAGCGGGAGCGCGTCGAACTTCAACCCCGCCCAGGGCTACACGTGGCGGATCGCCACTGCCGCGGGCGGCATCAGCGGGTTCGCGGCCAACAAGTTCGCGATCCGCACCAGCGCGACAAACGGCACAGGCGGATTTGCCAACTCGGTTGGCGGCGGCACCTTCTCGGTCGCGCAGAGCGGCAACAACCTCAATCTGGTGTTCACGGCGGGCACACCCTCCGTGATCACGATCAACGTGCCCAGCGGCACGCAGACGCAGACGCAGGCCGGCTATCCGACCCTCAGTGGCTCCACGCCCGTGGTGAAGACGGGGGCAGGCACCCTCGTCGTCGACCAGGCCAACACGCTCAGCGGCAGCACGACCGTGCAGGGCGGCCGCGTGCAGCTGGCAAACGCCTCGGCCCTGTCCACGAGCACGGTCGTGCCGGTGGTGGGCGGCACGCTGACCCTCTCGCCCTATCTCCAGACCTCGGTGGGCGGCCTCGCGCCGCTCGCCGGCGGCCTGACCGATGTGGGCAGTGGCATGATCACCGTGGCGGCCGGACTCTCGACCACCGACATGGTGGCCGCCCTGCTCACCGGCTTCGGCGACGGCTCCTGGAACGGCACCAGCGGCATCACCTCGAGCGTGGCCGCGGCCAGCGGCGGCTCCAGGACGGTGGGCTGGCTCGACAACGGCGGCGGCTCGGTGACCTTCGCCTTCGCCGCGGCCGGCGACACGAATCTCGATTGGCAGGTCGATATTCTCGACTCGGCCAACTTCCTCTCCAGCGGCAAGCTCGACTCGGGCCTGCTGGCGAGCTGGATCGAGGGCGACTTCACCTACGACGGCTTCGTCGACGTGCTCGACGCGGCGGCGTTCCTGTCCACGGGTCTGCTTGACGCGGGCCCCTACAACCCGCCCGCGGGGCAGGCCGGCATCGCTGCCGTTCCTGAGCCTTCGTCACTGGCCATGGTCATGGTTGCGGGCGGCCTCATGGCGGCCGGCATCCGGCGAGTCCGGTGCCGGCGCAGCGGCACGAGGTGATCAGCGCCGGCCCGCGCCCCGCAGCGCGGATCCCGCGATCAGCCAGACGCCGGCGGCTCCCCAGACGATGATCAGCCCCAGCGCGATCGTTCCGAACATGCCTGCCGATCTCCGACGTCCTCGCGGGCCGCGCATCTCGCGGACTACACGAGGAGCATAGGTCACGTTCGGGCGCGTGCCCGGGCCGGCTGTGCGTGTGATCCGGGCTGCGCTGGTCGTTCTGGCTGCACGGGCTGGCCGGACTCGCCGTGGGCCCTTGAACGACCCACACCGGGCCTCACCCGCCCGACAGCCGGAAGGTGTCCACGTAGACGAGGTCTGCCACCGAGCCGTCCTCGGTCCAGAACCGGGCCCTGATGGCATACAGTCGATTGCGGCGCACGACGCAGGCGAAGGGCTCGCGGGTGCGGACGCCGGGATTGAGCTGGTAGCGGTTGTGGCGGTAGTCCTCGTTGGACGCGAGCAGGTTCCGCTTCAGCAGGATGGGTCGCGGCCGGCCGTCGCTCACCTCCATCGTCGGGTCGTGGGTTCGCTCGACCGTGAAGTTGGTGGAGGTCCACCACGCAGCCACGACCAGCGCCACCACGCCGAGTATCTTGCTCACCACGTCAGCCCACAGATGCCACGTGCGGAGCCGCTCGGAACGATGATCATCCATGCTGACAGCCTCCTGAACCGACTGAGACGATCGATTCTACTGGGTGCGATACCGGCAGCATGACCTCCCCCGGCACCGTGGCTGGGTCGGGCACCAACACCATGATCCACCACCTGATCCACGACCTGATCCCGACGTCCGAGGCCACGGCCATCCTCCCCGCCGGCGACCGTCGCGCGCCTATCACCGTGATCGGAACCCCGGCGATTCGGGCGGGCTTCGACGAGCTCTGCCTGCGGCAGGCCGTCGCCTCGCGGCTCGCGCCGGGGGTCACCGACCTCGTGCTCAATCCCGACGCACACTGCGGCTACGGCGCCCCGGTGGGCTGCGTGCTCGTCTCCCCGACCCACGTCTACCCCGGCCCGGTCGGCGTCGACATCAAGTGCTCCATGAGCCTGCTGCAGCTCGACCTGCCCGCCGCGGCCGTCGAGGATCGGCGGGTGCGGCGGGCGCTGATCGACGCGATCTGCAGCCGAACGCCCACCGGGCCCGGCCGGGGTCAGCGGCATGCGGCGAAGTCGCGGCCGAGCGGGCCCGACGTCGGTCGCCGCGCGGTGGTGGAGGGGGCGTCACCCGAGGTCTGCGCGGCGCTCGGCATCCCGGCGGACTGGCCGACTCGCTGCGAAGACGCGGTGCACGTGGGCCACGACGGCACCACGGCGGCCCTCGCCGCACGGCTGGCCCGCCACGAGCGGGACGCCACGCTGCCGCGGCTCGACGACAAGCTCGATCAGCTCGGCTCCTACGGAGGCGGAAACCACTTCGGGGAGTGCGAGGTGGTGGCCGTGCGGGACGATCCGCGTGCCCGGCATGCGGCTGCCGTGTTCGGGCTCGTCGATGGCGGGGTGGCCTTCCTGTCGCACTGCGGCTCGCGGGGCGTCGGGCATGCGCTCGCCTCGGGCCAGGTCGCCCGGCTGCAGCAGACCTTCGCCACCTGGGGGATTCCGCTGCCGGGCGACGACCGCGAACTGGTCTACGCACCGCTCGGCACGCCCGAGGCCGATGCCTATCTCGACGACATGGCGCTCGGGGCGAACTTCGCCACGGTCAACCACCTGCTGATCAACGCGCTGGTGCTGGAGGCGTTCCAGGAGGTGCTTCCCGGCACCACCGGGCGGCTCGTGTACTTCATCAGCCACAACATCGCCCGGCGGGAGGTCGTCCGGGGCGTCGGCGCCTGGGTGCATCGCAAGGGCGCCACGCGGGCGTTTCCCGCCGGGCATCCGGCGCTGGCAGGCACGGCGTTCGCCGACGTCGGGCATCCGATCCTCCTGCCGGGCAACCCGCGGGCCGGATCGTGCGTGATGATGGCCGAGCCCGGGGCGGAGCAGTCGTGCTTCAGCGTCAATCACGGCGCGGGCCGGTCCCTCGGCCGGCGGCGGGCGCTCCGCGAACTCGATCAGGCGGCCGTCGACGCGTCGCTGGCGGATGCAGACATCCTCTCCAACTGCCGGGCGTATCCGCGGGACGAGGCGCCCGCCGCCTACAAGGACTTCGACGAGGTGCTCCGCAGCGTGACCACCGCCGGCCTCGCCAGCGAGGTGGCCCGGCTGCGGGCGCGGTTCGTGATCAAGGATGCCGGCCCGGCGGACGACTGATCGCCCCCGGGGCATGCAGGCGTCGGCTGGCGGGGATGCCGGGCTGTCATCCACGGCAGCTCCCCGCGAACGGATGGGGTGGGATTCGAACCCACGAGCGGCTTTCGCCGCTGCCGGTTTTCAAGACCGGTGCATTCAACCGCTCTGCCACCCATCCCGAACGGCCGGCCGCAGGACGACCGACCGCCGCCCGCCGAGTCTATCGCATCGCCGCCGCCGGCGGGGGTGGCTTTGACGTGTTTCCCAGGGTTTCATAGAGTTTCGGCTCACCCGATCACCCCACACCAGGAACCGACTGCCATGGGCGGAATCAGCAATCGCATGAAGGAAGTGAAGCGTCGCCGGCATCGCAAGCAGAAGATCGCCGCGATGAGCACCAAACTCAAGAAGGCGACCACCAGCGAGAAGCTGGCGATGGCTGAGAAACTCCGCAAGATGACCACCGGCTGCGACGTGCTGATCGCCCGGATGGGCCTCGAGGATCGGAAGCGCGGCTGATCGTCAGGCCACGAGGTCGAAGACGAATCCGTCCTGCACGAAGTCGACCTTCACACGGCTGCCCTCCGGGAACTTGCCCGAGAGGAGTTCGCGGGCGAGTTCGTTCTGCAGCTGCTGCTGGATCACCCTCTTTAGCGGCCGGGCGCCGTAGACGGGGTCGTAGCCGAGGCGGGCCACCTCGTCGATCGCCTTCTCGGTGCACTCCAGCGTGATCCCCGCCTTGGCGGCCTGCTCCACCAGCCGCTGCACCTGGATCACTACGATCCGGCGGATGTGCCGCTCGTCGAGGGGATGAAACACGATCGTCTCGTCGATCCGGTTGAGGAACTCGGGCAGGAACCGCGCCTGGAGCGCCTCCCGCACCGCCTCACGCACCTCCTGCTCGCCACCGCCTTCCCTGGTGATCTCCTGGATCGCCTGGCTGCCCACGTTGCTCGTCATCACCACCAGCGTGTTGGTGAAGTCGACCGTATGGCCGAGGCTGTCCGTCAGCCGCCCGTCGTCGAGCACCTGCAGGAGCACGTTGAACACGTCGCGGTGGGCCTTCTCCATCTCGTCGAGCAGCACGACGGAGTACGGCCGGCGCCGCACGGCCTCGGTGAGCCGCCCGCCTTCCTCGTAGCCCACGTAGCCCGGCGGGGCGCCGATCAGGCGGGCCACCGTGTGCTTCTCCATGTACTCGCTCATGTCGATGCGGATCATGGCGTTCTCGTCGTCGAACAGCACTTCGGCGAGCGCCTTGCAGAGCTCCGTCTTGCCGACGCCCGTGGGGCCGAGGAAGATGAACGACCCAATCGGGCGGTTCGGATCCTGGAGACCTGCGCGGCTGCGGCGGACGGCGTCGCTGACCGCCTCCACCGCCTCGTCCTGCCCGATCACCCGCTGGTGGAGCCGCTCCTCGAGCACGAGCAGCTTGGCCCGCTCGCTCTCCACGAGCCGCGTCACCGGAATGCCCGTCCAGGCGCTGACCACCTCGGCGATCTCCTCCGGCCCGACCTCGCGCCTCAGCAGCCGCTTGGCGGGCGGCTTGCCCTGATCCTTGCCGGCGTCCCGGTCGGTGCCCTCCTGCTCGAGCCTCGTCTGCAGCGACTTCCGCTGCACGTCGAGCTCGTAGAGCTTCTGAAACATCTCCTCGCCGACCGGGGATCCGGTCGCCTGCCGCTCCTTGATCGCCACGCCCGCCTGGTCGAAGGCATGCTGCACCTCGTCGAGCTGCTTCTGCAGTTCCTGGGTGCTGCCCACACCGCTCTTCTCCGCCTCCCATTGCCGGCGCAGGTCGGCGAGGGTGCGGCGGAGTTCCGTCGACTCCTCCTCGATCTCGGCGAGCCGCTCCTTGGCGTGCTCCTCGGTCTCCTCGGCGAGCTGCCGGGCGGCCAGTTCGAGCTGCACCAGCCGGCGCTGCACCTCGTCGATCTCGCTGGGCACGCTCTGCAGCTCCATGGCGATCCGGCTGGTCGCCTCGTCCATGAGGTCGATCGCCTTGTCGGGCAGGAACCGGTGCGATGTAGCGACTGGAGAGCTCGGCCGCGGCGACGAGCGCCGAATCCTTGATCTTCACCCCCTTGTGGTGCGCCTCATACCGGGGCTTGAGGCCGCGGAGGATCGCGATCGTGTCCTCGACACCGGGCTCGCCCACGAGCACCGGCTGAAACCGCCGCTCGAGCGCCGCGTCCTTTTCGATGTGCTTGCGGTACTCGTCGAGCGTGGTGGCCCCGATGCACCGCAGCTCGCCCCGGGCCAGCGCCGGCTTGAGGAGGTTTGCCGCATCGGAGCCTCCCTCGGCGGCCCCCGCCCCGATCACCGTGTGCAGCTCGTCGATGAACAGGACGACGTTGCCCGCCGCCGCCTCGACCTCGCGGAGAATCGCCTTCAGACGGTCCTCGAACTCACCGCGGTACTTCGTGCCCGCGATCAGGGCCCCGAGATCGAGCGTGACGACGCGGCGGCCGCGGAGGTTGTCCGGCACGTCGGCCTGCACGATCCGCAGGGCGAGGCCCTCGGCGATCGCGGTCTTGCCCACGCCGGGCTCGCCGATCAGCACCGGGTTGTTCTTGGTGCGGCGGGAGAGCACCTGGATCACCCGCCGGATCTCCGCGTCGCGGCCGATCACAGGGTCGAGCTTGCCCTGGCTCGCCCGGGCGGTCAGGTCGATCCCGTACTTCTCGAGAGCCTGGAACTTCTCCTCCGGATTCTGGTCGGTGACCCGCGACTGGCCCCGGACGGCCTGCAGGCCGGCCAGCAGCTCCTTCTCGGAGATCGCCGCGAGCTGGAGCACGTTCCGCGCCTTCGACGGCACCTTGACCAGGGCCAGCAGCAGGTGGTCGGTCGAGACGAACTCGTCCTTCATCTGGTGCGACTCGGTCGTCGCGGCCTCGAACACCCGGATCAGCTCCTGGTCGGGCTGCGGCTGCGCGCCGCCCGAGACCTTGGGCAGATGGGAGAGCTCCGCCTCGACGATCCGCTCGAGCTGGCCGCGGTCGGTGCCGATCTTCTCGAGCAGCGGCCGGACGATGCCCTCCCGCTCGCCCACGAGCGCCTGCAGGAGGTGCACCGGCGTAACCTGCGGGTTGCCGCGGGTGCCGGCGAGCTCCACCGCCGCCTGCACGGCCTCCTGCGCCTTGATCGTGAACTTGTCGAATCGGAATGGCATGAGGCACCTCCCTCGATCTCACACCGCCACGGTGGCCGCCGGCGACGCGGTTACGCGTCCTCCTTCACCTCGAACTCGGCGTCGATCGTGTCGTCGGGGGCGGCGCCACCCTGGGCGGTGGCGGCGTCGGGGCCGCCGCCGCGGTTCACCGACTCGTAGAGCACCTTCGAGAGGGCGTGCGCGGCCTGCTCGAGGGCGTCGTGGGCCGAGGTGATCGCGTCGACGTCCTCGCCCTTGGCCATTTCCCGGGCCTTGGCGATCGCGGCCTCGAGCGGCGCCTTGTCGGAGGCGGAGAGCTTGCCCTCGTGCTCCTTGATGAGCTTCTCGGTCTGGAAGCAGAGTGCGTCGGCCCGGTTGCGGGCCTCGGCGAGCCGATACTTCCGCTTGTCGTCCTCGGCGTGGCTCTCGGCATCCCGTCGCATCCGCTCGATCTCGGCCTCGTTGAGCCCGCTCGACTGCTCGATGCGGACGGTCTGCTCCTTGTTGGAGCCCAGATCCTTGGCGCTCACCGAGAGGATGCCGTTGGCGTCGATGTCGAACTTCACCTCGATCTGGGGCGTGCCCCGCGGCGACGGCGGAATCCCCTCGAGGTTGAACTGGCCGAGCAGCCGGTTGTCGCGGGCCATCGACCGCTCGCCCTGGAACACGCTCACCGTGACCGCCGTCTGGTTGTCAGACGCGGTGCTGAACACCTGCTTTCGCTCGGTGGGCACGGTCGTGTTTCGCTCCACGAGCTTGGTGAAGATGCCGCCCTCGGTCTCGATGCCGAGCGACAGCGGCGTGACGTCGAGCAGGAGCACGTCCTGCACGTCTCCCCCCAGCACGCCCCCCTGGATCGCGGCGCCGAGCGCCACGACCTCGTCGGGATTGACGCCCTTGTGCGACTCCTTGTTGAAGAGCTTCCGCACCAGCTCCTGCACCTTCGGGATCCGGGTCGAACCACCGACGAGCACCACCTCGTCGATGTCCTTGGGGTCGAGCTTCGCGTCCTTGAGCGCCTGCACCACCGGGCCCCGGCACCGCTCGACGAGCGCATCGCACATCTGCTCGAACTGCGCCCTGGAGATCGTCATCTGCAGGTGCTTCGGGCCGCTCGCGTCGGCGGTGATGAAGGGCAGGTTGATGTCGGTGCTCTGCGCGCTGGAGAGCTCCTTCTTGGCCTTCTCGCAGGCCTCCTGCAGCCGCTGCAGGGCCATCGTGTCCTTGCGGAGGTCGATGCCCTGCTCCTTCTTGAACTGGTCGGCCACGTGGTCGATCAGCGTCTTGTCGAAGTCGTCGCCGCCGAGGTGCGTGTCGCCGTTCGTGCTGATCACGCGGAACACGCCGTCGGCCACCTCGAGCACCGAGACGTCGAAGGTGCCGCCCCCGAGGTCGAACACCACGATCTTTTCCTGGGCCTTCTTCTCCAGCCCGTAGGACAGCGCGGCCGCGGTCGGCTCGTTGATGATCCGCATCACCTCCAGGCCGGCGATCTGGCCGGCATCCTTGGTGGCCTGCCGCTGCGCGTCGTTGAAGTACGCCGGCACCGTGATCACCGCCTTGTTGACCTTATGGCCCAGATAGGCCTCGGCCGACTCCTTCAGCGACCGCAGCACCTTGGCGGAGACCTCCGGCGGGGTGAACTCCTTGTCGCCGGCGCGGACCTTGACGTAGTCCTCCGGACCGCCGACCACCTCGTAGGGCACCATCTTCTCCTCGCCGCCCACCTCGTTGTGCCGGCGGCCCATGAACCGCTTGATCGAGTAGATCGTCCGCTTCGGGTTGGTGACGGCCTGGCGGCGGGCGATGTCGCCGACCAGGGTCTCGCACTTGTCGTTGAAGGCGACGACGCTTGGAGTGAGCCGATTGCCCTCCTTGTTCGCGATCACCTTGGGCTCCTTGCCCTCCATCACGGCCACCACGGAGTTGGTGGTGCCGAGGTCGATGCCGATGATCTTCTCGCCCTGCTTGGTCGCCATGGTTGGGGTCCCTTTCTGGTGTGCGGTGGGCCGGTAGCCGCCGGACGGCTCACGGCCGAGCCATTTTTGGTTTCGACCGTGTCTGGGCGTGGAAAAAGCAAAGCCCGTGCCACGCCGCCGCATGCCTCGCCGGGGCTCGTCCGGAAAACCGGAAATCCCGAAAACCAGCGTATTTACGGGCCGCCGGCCGACGGTACAGTTGAGTCCGCCCCGGGGCCGGGCGTGAGGCCCTGCCTGCGCGGCTGCCATTTTGGCCGCTCATCACCCTGCTGTCGGTCGTCGGCCATGCCTCCATCGGGATCCGATCGTGACTCCGCGGGCGGCGGCGGCCGCAAGCCCACGCTCGCGCAGCTGCGGGCGCAGATCGACCGGCTCGACCGCCAGCTCGTCGCCCTGATGAACGAGCGCGCTGGGGTCGCCCGCGACATCGGCCACGTCAAGCAGTCGAGCGGCCAGCAGACCTACGATCCGGGCCGCGAGGAGACGGTGCTCGAGCGGGTGGCGTCGGCCAACGCAGGGCCGCTGTCGGACGAGAGCGTGAAGGCGGTGTTTCGGGAGCTGATTTCGGGGTCGCGGGCCATCGAGCAGCACCTCCGCGTGGCCCACCTCGGCCCCGCCTGGACCTACAGCCACCTCGCCGCCCTGCACCGCTTCGGCAGCGCTGTCGACTTCGTGCCGGTGGCCAGCATCTCCGCGGCGTTCGAGGAGGTGCAGGCCGGCCACTCGCACTACGGGGTGGTGCCCCTCGAAAACTCCACCGACGGGCGGATCGCCGACACGCTCGACAACCTCTCCCGACTGCCGGTCAAGATCTGTGCCGAGGTGCCGCTGCGGATCCACCACACGCTGCTCGCGGCCTGCGACCGCTCCGCCGTCAAGGAGGTCTACAGCCGCCCCCAGGCGCTCTCCCAGTGCCGCAACTGGCTGGCCCGGCACCTCCCGGCGGCCCGCCTCGTGGAGGTGACGAGCACCAGTGCGGCCGCGGAGATGGCGGCCTCGCGGAGCGACGCGGCGGCCATCGCCAGCCGTCAGGCCGGCGTCCATCACGGGCTCGCCGTGCTCGCCGAGAACATCGAGGACGTGGCGGGCAACACCACGCGATTCGCGGTGATCGGGCACGTCGACTCCAGCCGCACGGGCCGCGACAAGACCTCGCTGATGTTTGAGATCGAGCATCGGCCGGGCGGCCTGGCGGACGCCCTCGCCGTTCCGAAGCGGCAGAAGCTCAACCTCACGTGGATCGAGTCGTTTCCGATGCCGGGCGAGGTGGGCGGCTACATCTTCTTCGTCGAGCTCGAGGGCCATCGCACCGATCTCCGCGTGCGGCGGGCGATCGCGGCGCTCGAGAAGCGGTGCAAGCGGGTGGTCGTGCTGGGCTCCTACGCGACCGCCGCGCCGGTGGGCTGACGGGCCGGCCCGGCCCGGATAGTCTTGTGGGCCCCGTCCATCGTCTCTCCTCCCGAGGCTCCGCATGTCGACCCGCAGGACGATCGTCGCCGGCAACTGGAAGATGAACCTCGACGGCGGGCAGGCCCGCAGCCTGGCCGCCGCCGTGGCGCACCGGGCCGGCGAGGCGGGGAGCACCGAACTGGTTCTCTGCCCCCCGGCCGTCTACATCGACGCCGTCGGCGGAGCGCTGGCCGACGCCAACGCCTCGGTGGGCCTCGGCGGACAGAACATGCACGACAAGGCGAGCGGCGCGTTCACCGGCGAGGTCGCGCCGGCGATGCTGGTCGACCTCGGCTGTCGGTACGTCATTCTCGGCCACTCCGAGCGGCGCACGCTGTTCGGGGAGACCGACGCGATCGTCAACACCAAGGCGAAGGCGGCGCTGGCGGCCGGGCTGACGCCGATCGTCTGCGTCGGCGAAACCCTCGAGGAGCGGGAGTCGGGGCGGACGGCGGCCGTGGTCACCGCGCAGGTGCATGGCTCGCTCGCCGGCCTGTCTCCCGCCGACGTCGCCAAGGTGGTGGTGGCCTACGAGCCGGTGTGGGCGATCGGCACGGGCAAGGTGGCGACGCCGCAGCAGGCCCAGGAGGTGCACGCCCTGATCCGCGGGCTCCTGGCCACGATCGCCTCGGCCGAGGTGGCCGCGCAGGTGCGGATCCAGTACGGCGGCAGCGTCAAACCCGACAACGCGGCCGACCTGGCGGCGCAGCCGGACATCGACGGCGCCCTCGTCGGCGGTGCCAGCCTCAAGGCCGATGATTTTCTGGGCATCGCCCGGGCGTTCGGCCGCTGACCGGCTCCCGGCACCACGGCGACGCGTCCCCGTGACGCGAGACAGATGCCGGGGTAGCCCGTGGATGCCGCTTCGATTAGGCTCTGTGCCGCGTTTCCAACGCGTCCCTCCCCATGTGGTCCGAACTCCCGTTTTTCGACGGAGCCCTTCCCGTCCATGACCGCGCTGCTTCGCTTCGGCCTCGGCTTCCTGCTCGTCTTTTCGGCCCTGTTCCTCATTGCCCTGGTGCTGATCCAGCGGGGCCGTGGCGGCGGGCTCGCGGGTGCGTTCGGCGGCATGGGTGGCCAGAGCGCCTTCGGGACCAAGGCCGGCGACGTGTTCACGCGAATCACGGTGATCGTCGCGGCCTGCTGGATCCTGCTCTGCATCCTGGCGATCAATCTCCTCGGCCGGCGTGACTCGCTCTTCGATGCGACGCTTGGCGGCACGGCCGGACAGGCCGTGCCCGCCCAGACCGGCGCGGCACCGGCCGGCGCGAACCCGGGCATGCCCGCCGGCGTGACGGACGGACAGCCTGCCGGGGATACGCCTGCCGGGGCCACGCCATCCGCGGGCGGTGCCGCCGCTCCGGCGACGGGCGTTGCTCCGGTGGCCGGCTCGCCCGACGTGTCGCTGCCCGCTGCCGCGCCGGTGACGCTCCCCGCGGAGGCGCCCGCCGCGACGGTCGACACGCCGGCGACGTCCGACGCAAAGTGACGCGATGGCACTGAGCATGACCGGCTGCGGCGCGGGGCTCGCCAGCCGCGGGGCCACGTCATGCCGCGTCGAAGTGCGGGTGATCAACAACCGGCACTTCAAGCTCACGCTGCGGGGCCGCGATCCGGTGGCGGCGATGGAGTCGCGGGTCGAGGGACTGGTGCGGACGCGCATCCGCCGCGGCACAGTCCACGTCGACATCGATGCATCCGGCCCGGATGGCCGGGCTCTGCGAAGGATCGATCCGGCGCAGCTCGCGTCCTATCTCGACGAATTGGCCGACTTCAGCGCCGCCCGCGGCCTGCCCGCGGTGCAGTCGCTGGAGGGCCTGCTCTCGCTGCCCGGAGTGCTGCTCGAGGTGCCCGCCGACGGCACGGCCGCGGAGCGGCTCTGGCCGCTCGTCGAGGAGTCGCTGCGGACGGCGCTTGACGGCTGCGACCGGATGCGGCGCACGGAGGGCGACGCGCTCACCGCCGACATGCGGGCGACCTGCCAGGCGATCGCGACGCTCGCCGACGGCATCCGCAGCCGCGTGCCCGAGGTGGTGACGACCCACCGGGATCGGCTCCGCGAGCGGGTGGCCCGCCTGCTCGACAGCGGCAGCACCGTCTCCACGGCGGACGTCGCCCGCGAGGTCGCCCTGCTGGCCGATCGCTCCGACATCGCCGAGGAGCTCGTCCGGCTCGCCAGCCACGTCGAGCAGTTCGATCGGCTCCTCGAGGAGGATTCGCCGGGCCGGACGCTCGACTTCCTTGCCCAGGAGATGATGCGGGAGGCCAACACGGTCGCCTCGAAGTCGCTCGATGTCGCCATCGCCCACGCCGTGGTCGAGATCAAGACCTGCATCGAGCGGCTGCGGGAGCAGGCTCAGAACGTGGAGTGAGGACCTGAGGTCAAAAGCCGGAATAGGAACCGGGAATCAGAACCGGGAATGACCGGCCGTCGGCCGCGGGTCGCGGGACGGGCTGCCGCGGCTTCCCAGGCGGCCCGCCCCTGCGGTAGAACATCGGGATGAACGACCTCCCGGGCAGACTCGTCGTCATCTCCGGCCCGTCCGGCGTGGGCAAGACCACGCTCCTTCGCAGGCTGCTGGCCGATCTTCCGGACCTGGTGCCGAGCGTCTCGGCAACCACGCGGCCGCCGCGGGCGGGCGAGGTCGACGGCGTCGACTACCACTTCCTCTCCGGTGACGAGTTCGACCGGCGGCGGGATGCCGGAGAGTTTCTGGAGTGCTGTCGGGTCTACGGCCGGCAGTACTGGTACGGTACGCTCGTCGCCGAGGTGGCCCCGCGTCTGGCGGCCGGAAAGTGGGTCGTGCTGGAGATCGACGTGGAGGGTACACTTTCGATCCTCGATCGCTACCCGGAGGCGATCACGATTTTCGTCGAGCCGTCCCACCCCGATCAGCTCTTTCAGCGGCTGCGGGATCGGGGCACGGAGACGCCGGACGCGATGGCCCGCCGCCTGGAGGTGGCCCGTCGAGAACTTCACGAGGCCCACCGCTATCAGCATCGCGTCGTCAACGAGAACGTCGAAGAGGCCCTGGCACGCGTTAAGGAGGTGCTCGCCGCCGAAGGTTTCGCCGGCGGACGCCGACTGTCGGATCGGGCGGCGTCACCCTCATCGCCGGCTCCGGCGCGACCTCGGGCGTGAACTCCCCGCTCAGTTCACCGTGCACAGGCCCTGAAACAGTTTGTCCCTCTCACCAGTCCGCACCGCTTTCACCCGTCCGCACCGCTTTCACCCGTCTACGCCTCTTTCACCCGTCTACAACTGAGGAGCACATTTCATGATCGATGACCTGCGCGAGGAAGAGATCGTCAACAAGGTCGGCGGCCGATTCAAGCTGTCGACCCTCATCCAGAAGCGGCTCGTCGCCCTCAATGCGGGCGGGCGACCGCTCGTCGACATCGACAGCGACGACAAGATGCAGATCGTGATCGAGGAGATCAAGCAGGACAAGATCTTCCTCGACACGTCGATGAACCTGCGGATCACCGGCGAGTCTCCGGAGGCGGGTGGTCCGCTCGATTTCGACCCGACCAGCCTGTGAGCGTCGACGGCCGCGAGATCGTGCTCGGGGTGACGGGGGGCGTCGCGGCCTACAAGGCGGCGGCCCTCACCAGCAGCCTGGTGCAGCGTGGTGCGGTGGTCACGGCGGTGATGACGGCGGCCGCTCGCAAGTTCGTCGGGGCGGCCACGTTCTCCGCGTTGACGGGCCGGCCGGTGGCCCGCCGCGTGTTCGACCCCGCATATCCGTTGGGCGCCCACATCGAACTCGCCGCCCGGGCCGACCTGCTGGTCGTGGCTCCCGCCACGGCGGATTTTCTCGCCAAGGCCGCCCACGGCGCGGCGGACGATCTCCTCTGCACGCTCGTGCTCGGGGTCGAATGTCCGGTGCTGCTGGCCCCCGCCATGAATGCCGCGATGTGGAGCAAGCCGGCCGTGCAGCGGAACGTGCGGCAGCTCGCGGAGGACGGCGTGCGATTCGTGCCGCCGGGAACGGGCTGGCAGTCCTGTCGCCGCCAGGGGCCGGGGCGGATGGCGGAGCCCGACGAGATCCTGGCGGCCATCGGGGCGGTGCTGGCGACCGCTCCACCCCGGGCCTGAGCCGCCGCTGGAGTCCGTGATGGCGAGAATCCTGCTCACGGCCGGACCGACGCGGGCCTACCTCGACGACGTGCGGTACCTCACCAACGCATCCAGCGGCCGGATGGCCGACGCGCTCGCCCGGGCCTGCCTGGCCGCGGGCCATTCGGTCACGATCGTGAGCGGCCCGGTGCACGTCCGCTATCCTGCGGCCGCCACAGTCGTTCCCGTGGTCACCACCCGCGACATGCTCGCCGCGTCCCTGGCCGAGCTCCCGCAGGTCGACGGCGTGATCGCGACCGCCGCGCCGTGCGACTTCGAGCCCCTCGAGCGGATCGCCGGAAAGATCCCGCGGCAGGGTGCCGGTCTCTCGCTCACGCTGGCTCCGACGCCGGACGTGATCGCCACCCTCGCGCGACGGTCGGTCACCCGCCAGTGGTTCGTCGCCTTCGCCCTGGAGCCGGGAGCCGATCCGCGGCGGGCCTTCGAGAAGATCGAGGCGAAGCGCTGCGACCTGATCGTCGTCAACGACGTGACCGCCATCGAAGGCACGCGGACGAGCGTCACCGTCTACGATCGTCGGCACGTCGCGGTGGGATCCCGGCGGGGCACCAAGCGGGCGGTCGCCACGTGGCTCGTCGCGGTGCTCGCCGAGCGGCTGATGCGCTGACCGGCCGGAGCGGCGGGCTGGCGTGCCTGCCGCCGGCCCCCCTATAAATCCCGGGCCGGTTCAGGCCGGTGCCATCCCCAATCCCCACACTCCATCCGTCACGGGAGTCGCTCGCCATGGTGAAGGTCGCGGTCCTCGGTGCCACAGGCTACACCGCCCTGGAGGCGATCAAGATCCTCCTCCGCCATCCGCAGGCCGAGATCGTGGCGGTGACCAGCCGCCAGGATGGCCGCACGCCCATCTCGAGCGTGCATCCCAGCCTCGTCGGCCGCCTCGACCTCGCTCTCGAGGATCTCGCTCCGGAGGAGGTCGGCAGCCGGGCCGACTGCGTCTTCGGCTGCCTGCCGCACTGCGCGAGCGCCGAAATTCTCCCGCGTGTGCTGGCCGCCGGTGCGAAGGTGGTCGATTTCAGCGCCGATTACCGGCTCGACGACGCCGCCACCTACCTCGAGTGGTATGGTCACCCGCATCCCGACCCGGACCGCCTCGGCCGCACGGCATACGGGCTGCCCGAGTTGTTTCGCGAGCGGATTCGGACCGCCGACCTGGTGGCGAATCCGGGCTGCTATTCGACGTCGGCGATCCTGCCGCTGGCCCCGTTGATGAGGAGCGGGCTGTTCCACCTCGACGACATCATCATCGACTCGAAGAGCGGGGTCAGCGGGGCCGGCCGCCAGCCGAAGCTGATGACGCACTTTCCGGAGTGCAACGAGAGCATGTCGGCCTACAACGTGGGACGGCATCGACACACACCCGAGATTGAGCAGGTGATCGCCCGGCATGCGGCGGTGCGTCCGGAGGTGATCTTCACGCCCCAACTCGCCCCCATGGATCGCGGCATCCTGTCCACGATCTACGTGCGGCCCAGGCGGCGGCTCGCCGAGGCCGAGGTCACCGCGCTGCTCCGCGAGGCCTACGCCGGCGAGCGGTTCGTCCGCGTGGTGGATCATCTGCCGGGCACGAAGGACACGGTCGACACCAACTTCTGCGACATCACCGTCCGCGTGGTCCGCGATCGGGTGCTGCTGATCAGCTGCCTCGACAACCTGGTCAAGGGAGCGGCCGGCGCCGCGGTGCAAAACTTCAACGTCCTGTTCGGACTTCCCGAGACCCTGGGGCTGCTCTGAGATGGAGATCGCCGACACGCCGCTCACCTACCCCGTGCCTCCCCTGCCCCGCGGCTGGCGGGTGGCCGCCGTCCACGCGGGCATCAAGCGCAACGCGTCCCGCGAGGACGTGACACTCGTGGTCAGCGACCGGCCGGCCACCGCGGCCGGCGTCTACACCACGAACCTCGTGTTCGCGGCCCCCGTGGCGCTTGATCGCGGGCGGACTCCCGGTGGGGGCTTTCGGGGCGTGGTGATCAACTCCGGCAATGCCAACGCCTGCACGGGCAGCCGCGGCCTCGACGATGCGCGGCGGATGGCGGAGATTGCCGGCCGCGAGGCGGGCGGCAGCGGACAGGAGTTCCTGGTGCTGTCCACGGGCGTGATCGGGGAGTTCCTGCCGATGCCGACGGTCGAGCGGGGCATCGTGGCCGCCGCGGCCAGCCTGGCGGGCGACGAGCGTGCAGCCCTCACGGCCGCCCGGGGGATGATGACGACCGACACCCGGCCGAAGATGGCGGGCGGAAGCCTTCGGGCCGAGGGCGTGAGCTGCACCGTGTTCGGCATGGCGAAGGGCGCCGCCATGATCGGCCCGCGGCTGGCGACGATGCTCGGCGTCGTGCTGACCGACGCGGCACTGGCTCCCGCCGACGCCCAGCGGCTGCTCGTGGCGGCGGCCGAGGAGACCTTCAACTGCGTCAGCGTCGACGGCCACATGAGCACCAACGACACCGTGCTGCTGCTGGCAAACGGGGCCGCGGGCGGACAGGTGCTCGGCGGCGCCGGCCTGGAGGCGTTTGGGGCCACGCTGCTGGAGGTCTGTCGCTTCCTCGCCCGCGAAATGGCCGACGACGGCGAGGGGGCGACCCACGTGATGCGGATCGAGGTCTCGGGCGCCGCAGACCGTGCGGCGGCACGCCAGATCGCCCGCACGGTCGCCGACAGTCCGCTGGTCAAGACCGCCATTCACGGTGCCGACCCCAACTGGGGGCGGATCGTGTCGGCGGCCGGGTATGCCGGGGTGGCCCTCGACCCGGCGCGCGTCGTCCTGAAGCTCAACGGGACGCTGCTGTTCCAGGCGGGGTCTCCCGTGCCGTTCGACGCCGATGCGGTATCGGCCTCGATCAGGAATCAGCGGGAGACGCTGATTGAGCTGACCGTGGGCGATGGTCCGGGCCGAATCCGGTTCTATTCCAGCGACCTGACCGCGGACTACGTGCACCTCAACGCCGACTACCACACCTGAGCGGGAGGCGGCGCCCGGGTGGGCACCCGGCCCCGCTCCTCTCCCCGTTCGACGCCCGGCTCCCTGAGGTCGGTCGGATGGCGGGCATGTCAGGCCGCGGGTGCGTACAATCTCCGGCTTGACGCCACCGGGCGGAGACGGTTTGCTCTCCGCGTTCCCCACCGATTCCGAGTTCCGCGATGCCCCTGCTCCCGATGCCGATGGTTTCTCCGCTGCTGGTCGACTTCCCGCCGCTCGGCCCGCTGTCGACGGTCGGGCGAGAGGCCGCCACCGTCTCCCGCGCCGCCCTTGCCGTGGTTCACGGTGGGGTTCGCGGTGTGCCGGTGGCCGCGGGCGACGCCGACGATGACGACGAGGAACTCGGCGACGAGGAGGATCTCGCGGTTTCGCAACCGCCCGTTGAGGAGGATTCGACGTTCGACGACTTCGACGACGAGTTCGATGACGACTTCGAGGAGGAGGAGAACGATCCCGATTGGGATCATCCCGACGAAGGCGACGAGCCGCCGCCGGAGAAGCCCGGCGGACGGAAGAAGTAGCACCCCGCGATCCGTCCGCCACGCCCCGGCGGAGCCCGGGTTTTTCACGGCCGCACCCACGACAGGATTCCGACGGATCGCCACGATGACGCCCCGCGACACGTCACATCCGACGCCGGACGAGCCGGAGGCAGGGTCGGGCCGCTCCACCGGCCGCGGCCGTGGCCGGCAGCCCGTGGCGTGGTTCGGCACCCTCGGTCAACTCGACTTCGACATCGATTTCTTCGAGAAGCTGCTCGCCCGCTCTCCGGAGTCGATCGAGGTGCTGCGGGTGCTCGCCGAACTGGTCAGCCGCAAGGGCCTGGTGACGCGGGCCGTGGACCTCGACCGCCGGCTCGTGGCGATCCTGCCGGAGGACGTTCTGGCCCGCTACAACCTCGCCTGCTCACTGGCCCGCGCCGGCCGTGCCGATGAGGCCATCGACGCCCTCTCGCGGGCGATCCTGCTGGGGTACGACGACCTCGAGCACATGGAGAGCGACCCCGACCTGGAGTCGCTCCACGGGCACCCCGATTTCCTTGCCCTGCTCGGCGAGTGAGCCGTCCGACTTTCGCGCGGTCTGCTAGACTCCGCGTCCCCAGGGCCCGAAGGCAGCACACATGCTCGACCAGTACGACAAGATCACGGAAGCAGCCGCCCTGATCGCCGAGCGGTGGGGCCAGGCCCCCAAAGCCGCCATCATTTTGGGCAGCGGGCTCGGCGGGGCCGCCGCGGCGGTGACCGACCGGGTCACGATCCCCTACGACCAGATCCCGCACTTCGCGACGTCGACGGCCCACGGCCACTCCGGACAGCTCGTCTGCGGCGTGCTGGAGGGCGTGCCCGTGGTGGTCATGGAAGGGCGGCAGCACGCCTACGAGGGCTATCCGCTGCAGCAGATCACCTTTCCGGTACGGGTGCTGAGGCGGTTGGGCGCCGACCTCCTGATCGTGACCAATGCCTGCGGCGGCCTGAATCCGCAGTACCGGGCGGGCGACCTGATGGTGATCGAGGACCACATCAACCTGCTCGGCGACAATCCCCTGATCGGCATCAACGACGAGCGGCTCGGACCCCGATTCCCCGACATGTCGGCCCCCTACCCCGCCGACCTCGTCGACGCAGCGCTCGCGGTGGCCCGGCGGGAAAACTTCGTCGCGCACCGCGGTGTCTACGTGGCCGTGACGGGCCCCAACCTCGAGACCCGGGCCGAGTACCGCTTCCTGCGGACGATCGGCGCCGACGTGGTCGGCATGTCGACGGTGCCCGAGGTGCTGGTGGCCGTCCACTCGGCGATGCGGGTGCTCGGCATCTCGGTCGTGACCGACATGTGCCTGCCCGACGCGCTCGAGGTGGCGACCGTCGACCACATCCTCGCCACCGCCCGGTCGGCCGAGCCCAAGCTGCGGGCGATCATCACCTCCGCCGTGCGGTCGCTCCGCGGCGGCTGACGGTCGCCGTGCCGTCAGGAGGTGGGCGGCAGCGCCGAGATGAGGCCGTCGCCACCGACGATCACCTCCCCCGTCAGGGTCGAACGCCCACGGATCGCAGCCAGATCGTCGCCCAGCACCCATGACGCGAAGCCCGCCGTGACGAGGCTTTCCGGCGAGTCGAGCGCGTCGTTGCTGATGTCCCAGAACATCATCCCCCCGAGGCCGATGTCCTGGGCCCACTGGGATTTCTGGGCGATCGACGTGGGCGTCTCGAAGGAGCTGAACAGCCGCTGGCCGGCGTTGTACACGTAGGCGGCCTGGGCGGTGTCGTCCCAGTAGAGCCTCCATCCCGCCGCCGCGGACTGCACCTGGGCCAGCAGGTCCTTGTAGTCGTAGACGCCCGCCTCGAACGTGCCCGGTGCCTTGCCAGCGGCCGGCTCGCCGTAGCCGCCGTCACCGCCATCCGCCACCCCGCTCCAGGCCCGCGTGTAGAGCGGCGCCCCCAGCACAACCTTGCCGGCCGGCACCCCGGCAGCGCGGTAGGCATGCACGGCGGTGCGCACGTCGTAGCCGGTCGCATCGGCGGTGAAGGCCGCCTGGTGGCCGGTCGTGCCCTCCCAGGTGCCGTGGAAGTCGTAGGCCATGAGGTTGAAGTGGTCGACGAACGGCGTCAGGCCCGCGAGATTGAAGGTGGCGATCTTGTCGGTGCCGGCGGGCGACGCCACCGAGATTCCGTAGCGGCGTCCGAGCTGCTGGCCGAGCACGTCGAACTTCTGCCGCACGAGCTGCAGGAGCGCGGCATAGTTCGCGCCGTCGTTCGGGCTCGAACCGTTTCCACCCAGCCCGCCCCCGCCCGGGTATTCCCAATCGAAGTCGATGCCGTCGAACATGCGGTATGTCGCCAGGAATGTCGTGAGCGAACTGGCGAACGCCTCCCGCCCCGCCGCCGTGGAGCAGACGCTGCTGAAGTTGGCCGAGAGCGTCCAGCCGCCGACGGCGATGCTCACCCGGAGGTGCGGAAACTTCTGCTTCAGCTGCGCGATCTGGTTGAAGTTGCCCCACACGGTCTGCGTGGATCGCGGGTCGCTCGGCGGGTAGTACCAGAGGTCGGCCTCGCCGGACACCGACTCGTTCGCCGCAAACCGCTTCTCGACCGCGGCATAGCTGTCGTAGATCGCCACCTGCCCGTTGCTCTTGAGGTCGAGAAACGCATAGATCAGGTGATTGAGCCTGTCGCCAGGCACGTCCGCGATCTGGAAGGTGCGGCCGTAGATGCCCCACTCCGGGAAGTAGGCGGCCAGCACCTTGTCGGTGGTGGCGATGGTCGTGGCCGCGGTCGGATCATGGTACGCGCCCCTGTCGAACAGCCCGGTGGCGACGAAGTCCGCGGCGTCGAGGATGTCGACGAGGCCGTCGCCGCCGAAATCCCCCTCGCCCCAGGTGCTCGATTCGCCACTGTCGAACTTGCCCCCGGCGAGGAAGTTGGCGACGTCGAGGATGTCGACGCTCCAGTCGATGTTCGTGTCGCCGGCCCGGGCATTCCGGTTCGGCTTCGACGAGGGACTTGGCCCGGGCGTCGGGGTGGGTGTCGGTGTCGGGGTGGGAGAAGCCGCCACGATGGTGTTCTGCGTGCCGTAGTCACGAAACACGCTGCTGAAGCTGCCCGCCGGGTCGCCGAGCCCCGAGGCGGTGGACGTCGCCTGCCCGAGCGTGCCCGGCGTGTCGCGGGCGACGGACCACATCGCGAGCATGCCCAGCCCCTTCTGGCGGGCGAAGTCCTCCACGCCCTGGGCGTCGGCCACGGTGAACACCTCCGACAGCACGTCGTTGACGCCGATCATGGGCGTGACGCCGAGCTGGTTCCAGCCGAAGCCGAGGCCGAACTCGGCGAACACCGACGCCAGCTGCGCCTGCGTGCTCGTCGCCGCCTGCACGGCGTAGGCCGCCATCGACTTCGCGGCCGCACCGGTGGTGGGTGCCGCCGCCTCGCCGTAGTCCATGGCCATCACGTTGACGCCGTCGAGTATCACCCCGGCACGGAGCGCGGCGCGAACCACGGCAAGCCCGTCCGCCGTCAGTCCCTGGGGCAGCACGGGCAGCGTGTACCAGACCTCGAGTCCGGGCCGCAGCTGCTGGAGGATTCGCAACGCATCGCTGCCCAGCGCGATCGCCGCGGCATTCGCCACCGCGGCGCCCTCGATGTCGAAATCAACGCGGTTGAGCGAGTACGCGTCGACGATCCCCGCGTACGCCTGGGCGAGTTCAGACGCCGTGCGGTTGTGCGTCGCATACCACTCCGCGAGGCTCGTGCCGGCGGCGCCGCCGAACGACACCATCACGTCGCCGCCGGCCGCCTGCAGGCCCCGGATCGACTGGTTGATCGCGACGGCCTGCTCGTTCGTGGAGACCGGTGCGAGGGCCGGCAGGCCGGCCCAGGCTGCGGCGCCATCCGGCGTGGCCTGCACGAACCCGAGCGTGACCAGCGAGACGCCCCGCGTGCGGGCGATGTCGACAAGGTTCGGCACCGGCCACATTCCCATGTCGACATAGGGCGCGAAGTAGGCTTCGCCCCACCGGGCATCGCCCGGGTTACCCGAGTTGACGCCCCCGGTCGACGGCGGCGTCGGCGGCGGCACGGGCGTGGGTGTCGGCGTCGGTGTCGGTGTCGGATCAGGCGGCTGGGTCGGTGTCGCAGCCCTCGCCAACACGCCGGCGATGGCGGTGGCAGCCGACGAATCCTTGCAGGTGAAGTTCGCCATGCTGAGCGCCGTCAGGGGCACGTTCAGCAGCCGATACGACTGCTGCATCGACGGGATCGCCAGCACCGCGCTGCCGGCCTCCTCCCCGAGCGTCACCTCCGCACCGGTAAACCAGTCGAGCGCCAGTACGTCGACCGCCGGATGAAACTCGGAGAGCACGAGGTTTTCGTTCCATCTCCAGGTGATCGTGTACGTGACCGCCGTCACCGTGGTGGACGAGGCCACCACGGGATCACCGGAAGAACCTCCCCCAACGAGCGCCCCGCCCGGGTCGCCCGGGCTCGCGGAGAGCAGGCAGCGTGATTCAAGCTGCTCCGGCATCCGCACCACCGCCAGCAGCCCACCAGGCCGCGGGCCCCGTCCTCCACCGCCAGCGGCTTTGGCACTCAGCCGACCGAGAATCGCGCGGAGATAACCCCGGAAACTCATGGCACACCTCGCATCCGGGACGGCGATGGTGGCGGGCGGCGCACCCGATGCCGGGCGTGAACGCCGCGGGCCTGCCATCAGTGATTGGTACCCGACCTGTACGCATGGAGTCAACGATTGGGTCGCCGGTGTCAGGTGCCCCTCCGGCCTGGAATCCGCACCAGCAGCGATCCGGCGGCCGCCCGAGGAGCGGATTGGAACCGCCTTACACGGCTCACACGGCTCACACGAGAGCCTCGTGCGTTCGTGAGGCTCGGGGCTGCCCATGCTCGTCGCCGGCCGTTCGTAACGCTGAACCGACGCGCGAGGATCACGTGGAGTCCGCCGAACGTCATCAGCCGGCAAACACCTCGAGCCGGCCGGACACGGCTGCTCCGGCCTGTCGGGCCCGGTCGGAGAGTTCCCCGAGGGCCGCCGCGCCCGACGGGCCCAGATCGACCGTCGACTCGTTCACATAGAGATCGACGTGCTGCATGAGCACGCGGTCGTCGAGCTCCTGGGCGTGCCGCCGCATGGTCGGCAACGCCGCCGAGGGATGTGAGCGGGCCAGCAGCAGCGAGTCACGGATCACGTGCTGCACGATTGCAATCGTGGGAGCAGGCAGTCGCCTCGTGGCCACAATGCCGCCGAGCGGCAGCGGGCAGCCGGTCTCCGTCTCCCACCGGCCGCCCAGGTCCTCCACCAGCGACAGCCCCTGCTCCTCCCACGTAAAGCGACCCTCGTGGATGCAGACGCCGAAGTCTGCCGCGTTGCCGCGCAACGCCGGCATGATCTCGGAGAACACGACGTGCTCGACCCGGGTCGTCCGCGGGTGAAACAACGAAAAAAGAAGCGCTGCGGTGGTGTGCCTCCCCGGGCAGAGCGTCCGTTGCGTGGCGCTGTGCGGCGTCGTCCCCGGCCGCGCCGCCAACAGCAGCGGACCGACACCGAAGCCGATGGCGGATCCACTGGGCAGCACGACCACGTCGTCCGCGATCGCCAGGGCGGCATGGAAGCTCATCTTGCAGACGTCGTAGTGCCCCTCGATCATCCGATCGTTGAGCTGCTCGATGTCGAGCAGGTCCACGTCGAAGTGCAGGCCCCGCGAGTCGACGGCCCCGGTCAGGATCCCGTGAAACGCAAACGTGTCGTTGGGGCACGTGGAGATCGCGAGCTTGATGGTCGTCATGGATCGCCCGCCAGCAGCCGGGCGGCGAGTGAGGCGGCGGCCTCCGCGGCCTCGTCGATCCGCCACGCCCGATGGTCGCGATCGCCCGCCACGTTGGAGATTCCGCGGACGATCCGCACGGGCACGCCGGCCATGCGGCCTGCGGCGGCGACGGAAAACCCCTCCATGTCCTCGGCCGCGGCGTCGGGAAAGAGCCGCAGTCGCTCGGCGACATCGTCGGGCCCCGCGGCAGCCGCACACACGCTGAGCAGCGTGCCGGGCAGACGGACCCCGTCGGCGGGCGACGGCACATCGATCACGTCACCCACCGTCACGTCGACGCCGGGTGGATCGCCCTCCCAGTGGCGCCACCCCAGCGTGCCTGCGGGAACGAACGCGGCCCCGGTGCCGACCCCCACCCCGTGGCACGCCACGCGGTCGAAGAGCCACGCCGTCCCGGGGACCGCCTGAGACGCGATGCCGCCGGCGATGCCCACGAGCATCACCTCGGTCGGCTCGAGCGCGGCGATGAGCGACGCTGTGCGTGCCGCCGCCGCGACCAGACCGAATCCGCAGAGCTCGACACGGTCGCCGTGACGCGCGATCGCCGCGAGCCCTGCTGAGATCACCCGCCGCTCGCGTTCCGTGGGCACGACGATGAGCCGCGAGGGCGGGATGGGCGGCATCGGCATGCTGGGGAGGGGAGTGGATGAAATGCTCGCCGCGAATTGTAGCGCGCGGCGGGAAGATGTGCCCCGTGCGGGCCGGATCCATCGGGTTTCTCCGCTTCTCGCCGGAGGCGGTAAGATTCGGCCCCGGCGTCCGCATCCGAGACGGACGCCGCCGCCCAATCATCGCTCCAGCCCGCCCCCATGCTCGAACCCGTCCGCGGCCAACCCGACTTTCCCGCTCTGGAGGCCTCGATCGCTGCCTGGTGGCGAGACCGGCACACCTACGAGCAGTCGCTCGACCGGCGGCGTGGAGCGCCGCGGTTCGTGTTCTTCGAGGGCCCTCCCACGGCCAACGGGCTGCCGCATCCCGGCCACTGCCTGACGCGGACCATCAAGGACCTCTACCCCCGCTACCGCACGATGCGCGGGCAGTTCTGCGAGCGCAAGGCCGGCTGGGACACGCACGGGCTGCCCGTCGAGGTGGAGGTCTGCAAGGAGCTCGGCATCCATTCCAAGGCCGAGATCGAGGCATACGGCGTCGAGCCGTTCATCCACCGGTGCCAGGAGAGCGTCTGGCGGTACATGAAGGAATGGGAGACGCTGACCGAGCGGATCGGGTTCTGGATCGACCTTTCGCAGGCCTACGTCACCTACCACCGGTCGTTCGTCGAGAGCGTGTGGTGGGCCCTGGCGGAACTGTTCGATCGGGGCCTCCTCTACCAGGGGCACAAGATCGTGTGGTGGTGGGCCCAGGGGGGCACCGCGCTCTCGAGCGGCGAGGTGGGCCAGGGCTACAAGGAGGTGGCCGACCCCAGCGTCTACGTTGCCTTTCCGCTGCTCGATGCCGGCGGGGCCCCGACCAGCCGCAGCCTCGTCGCCTGGACGACGACCCCGTGGACGCTCCCTTCGAACCAGTTCGCCGCCGTGAGGGCCGATCTCGACTACGTCGTGCTCCGCGAACCGGGTTCTGCTGGCGGGCCGGAGTACGTGGTCGCGGAGCCGCTCGCGGCGAGCCTCGGCGAGAAGCTCAAGAAGGAGTTCGAGGTTGTCGACCGGCTGCCGGGCTCCGCGCTCGTCGGCCGCTCCTACCTGCCGCCGT
>JBJTQP010000064.1:0-10099 GCA_046075685.1 Planctomycetaceae bacterium
GGTGCGGTTCGTGCCGCCGCCCTGGAGCGTGGTGGCGGCGGTTCTCGCCGAGGTGACGGCCAGCCCGAGCACCGAGCGGTTGGCGCCCAGGTTGACCGTCTGGGTGGTGCCGGCGATCGGCGTGGCGCTGAAGGCGGCCACGTCCGCCGCGCCCGGCAGGGCTGCGGGGGTGGTGCCGCCGGCGGCGACGGTGGACCAGTTGGCCAGGCCGCCCCAGTCGTTCGCCGTGCCGCCGGAGTTGTCCCAGAACCGCGACACGTTCGCCACGGGCGTCCACTTCGCATAGAGCGCGTGGTTTGCGGCGGTGGTGACCGACGTCGTCGCGGTGACAAGCGTGCCCGTGCCGCCGGGCCCGGTCCACCAGCCCGCGAAGAGGTGGTCGGAGCGGGTCGTCGTGGCTAGCGGGCCGTAGGCCGCGTTGAAGGTCACGCTCGTGGTCGCCGGGCTCGGCGCAACGCCGCCCTGGGCATCGAACGTGACGGTGTGGATGGAACTCGGCGCCCACCTGGCGTAGAGCGTCTGCGCTGCCGAGATCGCGACGTTGGTCGTATCGGTCACCTGGGTGCCGCCGTCCCCCCGCGCGGTCCACCAGCCGGCAAACGTATAGCCCGGCCGCGAGGTCGTGGCCAGCGGGCCGTAGGGCGAGCCGGCGGTCACGCGCTTGCTGGCCGGGCTTGGCGCCGTCCCGCCCTGGGCGTCGAAGGCGACGGTGTGGGTCGCGGGCCTGGAGGCGGGCGTGTGGGGAATGGCCTGCAGGTTCGCGACCTGGCCGGCGAACAGCTGCGCGCCCGTCCTCACCTCGCCACCCACCGTCCAGGTGTTGTTGGAGTGGACGACCTGGGCTGCCCGGTCGAGCCGGATCGGCGGGTTCGTCGAGGGGGCGTTCTCGAAGGTGCAGTCGAAGATCAGGATGGGATCCCAGCCGGTCGCCCCCTGGGCCATGTTCTGGATCGCGAATGACGTGTTCTTCCAGTCGGCGACGTAGCAGTCTTGGAGGGTCGCGGTCTGATCGTTGGAAACGCTGATCGTCGTCCCTCTGCGCCTGTAGAAGGCATTGGAGCCGACGGAGCTCACCCGCCGGATCGAGGAGCTCGGGGCGCTGTTGTCGTTCATGATGTCGAACTGGCTGCTGCGGAAGAAGCGGCTGTTGCGGATCAGGAACTCGCCGTTGCCCGCATACACCCCGATGCCGTTGTCGTAGAAGTGGCAGCCCTCGACGTTGATCATGTAGTCGTTGGCCTGCATCACGGCCAGCCCGGTGCCGCAGTTGATGAAGATGCAGTTACGATAGGAGGAGGATTCCAGATATCGCTGATCGGGCTTGCCGCTCGCGGTGCCGGCCCCTTCCTTCCGGAAGTTGAGGAAGGCCTCGTATTGATGGAGCACCTTCGTCTCGCGGCGGCCGCCGCTCGACGTGTCGTGGATGAATCCCTGGGCCGCGATGCTGCGACCGTCCCAGACGATCCCGATGAAGGACGACGACGTGTTGCTGTCAGACCGGAACATCCGGCCGTTCTCGGGGCCGTGCCAGACGATCCGGGTGCTCTTCCCATGCCCGCGCATGTACAGATGCGTGTCCACCGTGGTGCTGAGGCCCTCGGTAGGATGGAGGGTGGACGTGATCTTGTAGGTGCCGGGCGGCAGGTAAACCGTGCTCCAGCGGCCGTTCGACTTCCGCACTTCGTTGCACGCCGCCAGGATCGCGGCGGTGTCGTCGGCGATCCCGTCGCCCACCGCCGACCGGCCGCCGTTGACGCTCGCGGGCAGGGCGGTCACGTCGAGCCAATCCGACCGCTTCTGCCAGTTGAGCTCCGGCAGTTCGGGGTAGGTGGCCGCCTGCTCCGCCGTCGGTCGCGGGAAGGTCGGGCTGTCGATGTCGTAGTTGAGCAGCAGGTCGAAGCTGCCCAGCTTGCGGAAGTCGTCGAGCGCCTGGCCCGCCAACGGCAGGGTGTTGGCATTCGTGACGTTCGGCACCTGCCTGTTGGCGGATGACGTCAGCCCTGGCGCCCAGTTGGCCAGCAGGTGGCGGGTCACATTGCTGCCCCCCTCGACGACCGGACCAGACCCGGTGGGGCCCTGCTCGTAGGTGTTGGCCATCAGGAGCGCGTCGAAGGGCGCCGTGCCGCTGGTCACGATCTTGAACGCCTGCTTGTTGGGATCGAAGGTCTCGCTGCTGTTCTTGTATTCGGTCGCGACGTGCGAAAGGACGCCGTGATAGTTGTCGACCGTGAAGTAGGTATCGTAGGGAGGGGTCGAGGAGTTGATGAGTCCCGAACCCGCCCCCGCCCCGTCGAACTTGTTTGAGCTCACCGTGATCCGGCCGGCGGGCAGGTCGGCCGAGCCGCTCATGATCATGTAGGGCGTGGCGATGTACTTTGTGTCCGGGGTATTTTCCGGTCGCATTTGCTCGATGTAGCCGTCGGAGATGACGAGGCTGTGGTTGTCAGCGACCCGATAGGTCGTGTAGCCGTTCAGGATCCCGAAGAAACCGTCGCGTCCGGCCTCGGTCCCCGAGATCCGCAGCGCGCCCCATCCCATCCCTCCGATCTGGCTGAACAAAATGCGGGCATCGGACACGTTTTCGAACGACATGCCCTTGAGCTGCGGACTGACGTTGTATCCCGTCAGGACGGACTCGCTCGACAAGTCCTTGACCTCGAATGCCATGCCCGACGAGCCGGTGAACGTCCGGGCGTTGACGAACGACGTGCCGTAGGCGTTGAGGGCGACATGGTCGTAATGAATCCGGGAAGGTACGGTGGAATCGCTGCTCACCTGCCGAATCGCCGTCTTGAGCTGGTCGGTGTGCCGGATGTCGATGAACTCGATCCTGAGGTTGCCGGGATCGGTGATGACCACGACCGGGTTCACGTCTCCATGACCCTGGATCTTCGTGTAGGTCCGCGATGCCCCTCCGATCGTGTAGTTGCCGCCCGTGACGGTGATGCTCGAGGTGACCTTGTACGTGCCCTTGGGAAAGTAGGCGATCGCGCCGTCGCCCCAGCGGCGGGCGGCATCGATGCAGGCCTGCACCTTGGCCGTGTCGTCGGCGACGTTGTCGCCGACCGCGCCGAAGTCGGCCTTGGCGTCGAACACCTTGGTGGGAACGAGGTCCTGGGTCAGGTTGCGCCGATTGGGGTCCGGGACATCCGGTGCATACGGTCCGGCGTTGAAGTGCGAGGTCCCTAGAAAGTCTGCGACGTCGAGGATGTCGAAAATGCCGTCGTAGTTGAAGTCGCCTTCGGACCACGATGCCGAATCACTGGTATTGAACCGGTTCGACGCAAGCACCAGCGCCACGTCCAGGATGTCCACCAGACCGTCGAGATTGCCGTCGCCGGTGGCGGCGAAGCCGATGGTCAGACTGCCGTCGTCGTTGACCAGGTAGCCGAGGTCTCCCCCGACGACCGTCCCGGCGTGGCGGGTCATCAGCCCCGACGTGCCCGTCCCGGAGCCGCCCGCCCGGCCTTTCTGCAGGGCCGCCACGATGTCGGTAAGCGAGTAGGTCGATGGCGCGATCGTCATCCGGCCGCGGCCCAGATCGACGGCACCGTTTGGCTCGAGCGTGAGTCCCGCCACGTGAACCTCGCCTGTGCCGCCGTCATGGATAACCCGGGCACCGGCACTAACCGTCAATCGGCCGCTCCCGAGGCCGTCCGCGTGTCTCAGCACGAGCGTGCCGGAGCTGACAAGGACGCCACCCACGTGGCCGTTCGCGCGGTCCAGCGCAAGCACGCCGGCGCCGTTCTTGACCAATCGGGACGGGCCGGCTCGCGTGAATGCGTCGATCTGATCGGCCCCGACCGCGACATCGACGACCCAGTCCTCGGCCGAGAACTGGGCGTTGCCGGACAGGCACGTCCGTGGTTCCAGCGGTTCGACTGCCACGACCGGCCGCTGTCGTTCGCGGCCTGCCCGTCGCCGGGGACCGATGGCCCTTCGCAGCCGCCTCGGAAGACAGTCCGGGCCCATTCGTTCCCCGAGGGGAGCTGCCTCCGGGAGGCTGTGTGACCGACCGGATGCCGTGTTGTCATCAGAATGCTGCATCGTGGACCTCATACCAAAGCTTCCGGGCCGGTCGCGGCCGACGCGACCATCGGGTCGATCGGGCAGTTCAGCCCGAGTGCCTCCAGGCCCGCCCGAATGGCCGTGAGTTGCTCGAGGGACAGCGGGCGGACCGGCCTGCGAAACACGGGACTGGGAAACCTGCCGAGCAGCCACTTCGCGGCCTTCATGCGCTGGTGCGCTCCGCAGCCCGGCTCCCCAAAGGCGTAGACGATGCGCGCCAGTGGCGCGACGAGATCGCCTGCCGCCCGTGCCCGGGCGAGATCACCGTCGAGGGCAGCATGCACGAGTTCCACCATCAACTCCGGCACGAAGCCCGCGAAGCCGATCAAGGCCCCGTCTGCTCCCTCCAGGAGCGAAGCCAGCAGAAACTCGTCGTGGCAGGTGGTGATCGACACATGGGGTGCGGTCGCCTTGAGCTGCTCGTAGTCGTACCGCCAGCGGGCCATGTCACGGGTGCCCATCTTCACCATCACCACCTCCGGCCTCCTCACCATCGCCTGCATCTCCGCGAGCGTGTACCCGGCCTTCGTCCAGGCGGGATACTGATGGATGATGATCGACACGCCCGCGTTGGCCGCCACGTCCTCGACGAAGCCGACGGCAGTCGCGGTTGACCGCCCGAACCTCAGCCAATGATGCGGCGGCATCAGCAGGATTGCGTCGGCGCCCGCGTCACGGGCCGCCGTCGCGTGATCGATGGCCTCGCGACTGCCTTCCGCAGAAACCCCGCTGATCACCCGCACGTGCCTGCCCGTTCGCGCGGTGCCCCGCGCCACGCCCTCGGCCGTCAACCGCGTCACGCGGGCCCGCTCATCGGGCGACAGCGACATGATTTCGCCCGTGTGTCCGTTGCAGACGATACCCTGGATGCCCGGCACGCTGGCGACGTCCTCGACTGCAGCCACCAGGCCCGCCTCGTCGATCGACTCGTCCTCGTGAAAAGGACAGAGCGTGGCGGGATAGACGCCGCTCCACGGCCTTTCCCGCCATGGCGAGGCGTGGGCGGCAAGGGAATCGCGATGATGAATCGTGGGCTGCGTTTGCATGAGCATCTCTCTTTACGGGGCTGTTGGACGGATGGTGCGAGACGGTTCTGAGGATGCCTGAGTCACCTGCCTTGTCGGCTGCGTCTGGCAGAGGAGGAATGCCGCGAGATCGGCCAGTTCCTCGGGCGTGAGCGTGCGGTCGTATCCGGCTGGCATCAGCGACATCGGCTGCACCGCCCGAGTCTCGATATCGGTCTTGTGAATCGCCGTCGATCCGCCCCTCGTGTCGATCACTCGGCCGGTGTCGGGCGTGTCGTCGAGGACGAGGCCTGTGAGGCTGCGACCGTCATCGAGCACGATGGTGCTGACGCGATAGCCTTCGATGATCGTCGCGCTCGGCTGCAGGATCGACTCGACGATCGCTGCCGGCTGCGCCCGCGAGCCGATGTCGGACAGTTCGGGGCCGATGCCGGCGACACCCAGTTCACCCACCCGATGGCAGGCCCCGCAGTTGGCACCGCGGGCATCCGCAAAGAGCCTCGCGCCGCGAACAGGATCGGCCGATGGTACGCGGGCGAGCACGTCGGCAACCGTTGCCGGCAGCCGAGGCTCGACGCACGTGGGCACCGGCACGCCGAGGCTCGCGGCCACCGCCGGCACGCGGTCCAGCAACCGCGGATCAGGATCACGGGCGGCCTCGGTCAGCATCGTCGTGGCCAGGCCGCGCGCCGCCTCGGCCTTCCGCCAGCTTTCCGGGGCGATCGCTGCGAGGCACGCGAGCACCTGCGCGCGACAGGAGGGCTGTGGGTGATCGGCCCACGCGCCGGCAAGCGACGTCACGAGCGGCTCACCTGCTGGCAGAGTTCGGCGCGCGGCGGCGTAGCCCGCCAGCGCCTCGACCGCACGAGCCCGACGGCCTGGATCGGCCTGTGGAAGCCCGTTGCTGAGCACTGCCAGTCCTTGCTCACCGAGCCGCGGAAAGCCAGCGGCGACCAGATCAGCGAGCACAGGCCAGTCGTGGCTGAGGAAGTCCCAGGCCGCTCTGGCCGTGCGTTGGTCGGGCTTCACAGCCCAGAATACGGCCGCGATCTCCTGCGCTTTCTCATCCGGCACGACTTCGTCCTGGGTTGGCGGCGGCTCGCGATACCGGTCGATGTACATTCCCTCGAGCCTGCGCCTGACCTGGCCGTCGATTCGCTTGCCCTCGAGCCGCCGGAGCAGGTTGAGCCGGAGACGGTAGTCGACGTGGCGGTTGTCGAGCCGCTTGATCGTCGCGATCAGCGTGGCGGGGTCGTCGAGACCATAGCCGGTGTTCGCCAGCCACGACGTGGCAGTTCGAGCAACCCGGGAATCGGCATCGTCGGCAAGCATGCTTACGGCAGCACCGTCGAGAAGCCCGCCGTCGAGCAGGGCCAGCAGGGCGGCGAGCCGAACCCCCGGCCGCTCGTCGGAGAGCATCTCACGGAGCTCGTGGGGCGGCACGAGATCACGAAGCGCGGTCCAGGCCGCGTAATGCACGAGCCGATCCGTCTCGCCGGCGGCGAGCGAGACGAGCGCCGGGACGGCCCCGCGATCGGCGACGTCGGCGGCTGCGAGCGCCGCCGCGAACCGCACCCTGGGAGCGGCGTCGGCCAGCGCCGCGGCCACGCCGCTGGGCAGCCGGCGGGCAGCGCCGGAGCGTCTCGCCGCGCGGTCGGCGAGGATCCGCACGGCCTGCACGCGGGCGGACACGGGTGTTCGGCTGGTTGCATCTTCGATGAGACTCGTGAAGAAGACATCGGCGGCGGCTTCGTCCGCTGCCATGCGGCCGAGCGTCCAGAGCAACCACGTCTGTCGGGCCGGCCAAGCGGCAGTCACGGCGGCCTCTGTTGCGAGCGCGAGAATCGCGGACTTCGTGGTCGTCGCGGCGTGGCCGTCGCCCGCCGCCCGACGGAGGAGTTCGTCCTGGGCAGCGACGCGAACGGCCGCGATCGGTGACTCAAAGTCCGCGGTCAGTTGGGCGACCGCCCTGGACTCCACCGCCGGTCGGGCCACCAGCTTCGCCACGGCCTCGGCCAGCTGGGGCCCGTCGGCCGCCGCAACCCGAAACACGCGGCCTTCGGTGGCTTCGCCATTCCAGCCGTAGGTTGAGCCCCAGCCCCCGATCCAAAGGGCTCCGTCGGGTCCCACCGCCATTCCCGTCGGCCTGAAGAGGGGTTTCTGGTCGCCGACCGCGATGAATGGCTCGACGGCTCCGTCCGCGGGCATGAGCATCGCGCCTTGCCATGCGGGCCGGAACATCTCCACCGTGCCCCTGAGCCAGTCGGCGCGGAAGAACACGTCGCGGTAAGGCGCTGGGAACGACGGATCGTCCTGAAACACGATCCCCGTGCCGGAGCCCTCGACAAGCGGGCCGCTTGCGGGCGCACTGGCGAGGCTGTCGATGCCCGTCCAGGAGTTGTTCCAGGGGTGACGCATGCCGAAATGCGCACCGACGAAAGGCATCACGAATCGGTCGCCCCCAACGTCGTCCTGATCGGTGGCGAGCCAGTCGAAGCCGCCATCGAAGGCCATCCCCCACGGATTCCGCAGGCCCCGACAGACGATCCGGAGGCCCCGGCCGTCGGCATCGCACCGCAGGATCCCGCCGCCGGTGTGACCATCCATGGGCACGCGATAGCTCTCGCGCCACGCTGCTGGCCAGGCAGAGGCGGCGAACGTGGCTGGCTGGCAGTCATTCACGGCACCCACCCCGGCTGCCACGCTTGCCAGCTCGCGGAACGCCCGCGGGGCATTGCCGAATGACGGCGTGTCGCCCTTTCCCATCCAAAGCCTGCCGTCCGGTGCGAAAACGAGCGCGTCGAGGGCATGCTCGAGGGTGCCCAGGCCGGTGGCCACCCGCACGTACTCGTCCGCTTCGTCATCGCCGTTCGTGTCGCGCGCGATCGTAAGATCGGGCGCGTTGGCGACCCACAACTCCGGTCCGCGAGGCCCTTGCTTCCAGGCCATGCCCTGGACGCAGTGAAACGGCCCGGCGAAGGTCTTGGCGGCGTCGAAGGTGCCGTCGGCGTCCGCATCAACGAGTTGCACGATCGTGTCGCCCGGCGTGTCCTTCGCGGGCATGCGATACTGCGGGCCCATGCCGACGAACAGCCGCCCCCGCGTGTCGAAGGCCAGCATCGACACGTTCTTCACGAGCGGCTCCCGGGCCGGGACTGTGACCACGAACCCTTCCGGCACCGCCGGCACGGCGTCGGGACTGAAGCCGGTCACATCGAAGCTCTCGGCGAGGGCGGCGACGGATACCGCGGAAATCAGGAGGATCAGCAGACACGCTTGCCCGTGCCTTCTGGCACGGAAGCCTGGAAACGACTCGGGATGTGGACGTGCGATTGCCATCATCAAGCAGCTGGTGGGCGGTCCGGCGAATGGTCCCGCGCGCGGCTCACTGCGAGCCCGCGGCCCGGGGCATCGGCCGGGAGGCGGCGGGCTTCGCCAGGGTGAACGTGTGATGCGCCGAGTCTGCGGGGTCGACGGTGAATGTGAGGCCTGAGCCGGCGGGATTGGTGTAGTCGAGGCTGAAGGGCAGCGGTGGGGGCGGGGCGTCGAAGTCCGTGACTGGGCCTGCCGTGACCCCCACACGGTAGGTGCCCGCGGGCAATCCCGGGGCCGATCGGCCACGCAGGACCGGCCTGCAGCTGCCGTCAGCGGCGATCCCCCCGCCGCCGAGGATCGCTGCGATGCTCGTGTGCTGCACGGTCACGAAACCCGTCGACAAAGGCGCACCGTCGGCAAGGGTGAACGTGAGCGACACCGGGTAGGTCTTTTCGCTGCACCCCGCCCCGAGGAGCGCGGCAGAAAGCAGCGATTCCAGGCACGCGATGCCCTGAACCACCCGTCGTGTTCCCGCCGTCATGGGATCACCAGGCTTCACCGATCGCCCGGCCATCGCGTCGGTTCCCGAGTCTGGAAAGAGTTTCGAGACTGATATCAGGACGAATCGCGCGAACGCTGCCGTCGGCCATCACGAATCCGCAGGCGCCGCCCGGATGCCAACTGCCGAAGACCGCGCTCCAGTTTCCCATCGACACGTCGTTGAGCGAAGCCGCCAGAGGCATGACCTGAAAAACCTCCCGGCCCATTGTTCCCGTGGCGGGGTTGTCGTCCGCGTCGGCCAAGCCACCTCCCGCGGCCCTTACAAACTGGTTGTGGTCGTCGCCGTTGTAGATCGAACCTTGAAGGTCGATCGAGTTCTTGGTTGGCGGAGTCAGCTTCGGGACGTGCATCTCTCCTGCGAGCAACGTGTTGCTCAGTCCATCGGTGACGTCACTGGGCTTGACATCACCCTGCTGACGCACCGTGCTCACGATCAGGCCGTCGTACCGCGAGGGCGTGATGGTCGCCCTCAGGTCACCCACGAACGTGTCGCCGCAGGATCCGGCATAGTCGCCCACCATCCCTGGCGAGGGAGGCATCCCGGTGCTTCCACCGCCGTCGCCCGTCGAGAGCAGGCTCGACCGTACCCTCGAGGGGCAGAGGTAGGCGGGGATGATCGTCTCTCGGGCCCGCTTGTTGGACGAGTCGTAGTAGGTCTTGTCGAGCCTCCAGCGATCGAAGTCGCTGCCATGTTCGAGGAACGGCATGATCCATGCAAACCACGACGGTGACGAGTAGCGATACCGCGAGGGTGGGTAGGTCTTCTTGGCGTCGAGCCGCACGAGCGTCGCCAGCCCGATCTGCTTGAGGTTGTTGCGGCACTGTGTCGCGCGAGCCGACTCGCGAGCCGACTGAACGGCAGGCAGGAGAAGGCCGATCAGGACCGCGATGATCGCGATCACCACGAGCAGTTCGACCAGCGTAAAACCGTGTAGGGGCCGGGAGCAGGACGTACCTTGCTCCGTAGCGTGAAGTTGTGTTCGACGCCTGACACGGAGTTTACGACCATGAGAACGGACGTGAGTGGCTTTCTTACTTTCATCGGCGTCGATCTGCACAAGTGCACCGTGACGCTGCGAGCCGTGCGTGCGGACGGCGAGCTGCTCGGGCAGCTCACCTGCAACACGAAG
>JBJTQP010000065.1:0-14925 GCA_046075685.1 Planctomycetaceae bacterium
CACGTCGCGACTTCAACGCCTGCGTGGAGCGATACCGCGGCAACTACAAGTGCCGTGGGTTCTCTTGCCGCGATCAGTTTCTCGCCATGGCTTTTGCCCAGCTGACGTACCGAGAGAGCCTCCGCGACATCGAGATCTGCCTGCGGGCCCTCGGCACCAAGCTTTACCACGCGGGGTTGCGCTCCAAGATTTCCAGGAGCACGATGGCGGACGCCAATCAGCGTCGCGACTGGTGGATCTACGCCGACTTCGCGCACATCCTGATTCGGCGTGCCCGTGTGCTGTACGCGAAAGACGAGTTGGTCGTGGATCTGGAAGACACAGCCTACGCCCTGGACTCGACCACGATCGATCTCTGCCTGAGCCTCTTCCCGTGGGGCCAGATTCCGAAGTACGAAAGCGGCGGTCAAGCTGCACACGCTCTTGGATCTCCGTGGCAACATTCCCTGTTTTGTGCACGTTTCGCCCGGGAAAATGCACGATGTCAACGTGCTCGACCGGCTGCTGATCGAGCCTGCCGCGTTCTATGTGATGGATCGAGCGTACCTCGACTACCACCGGCTGCGGCGGTTCACGACAGCCGGCGCGTTCTTCGTGACACGGGCCAAGAGCAATCTTCGCTGCACAGTCCGGGAGAAACGTCCCGTAGATCGCACGGCCGGGCTCCGCAGCGATCACACGGTCGTGCTCAATGGGGCCAAGACGGCGGCCCTGTATCCAGAGCCGTTGAGGCGAGTGGCCTTTTACGACGTCGAACACAAACGGCGACTCGTGTTCCTCACCAACAACTTCGCACTTCCGGCGCTGACAATCGCCGGGCTCTACAAGTCCCGCTGGCAAATCGAGTTGTTCTTCAAGTGGATCAAGCAGCACCTTCGCATCAAGGCGTTTTTCGGCACCAGCGAAAACGCGGTGAAGACGCAGATCTGGATCGCGATCAGCGTGTACGTGCTCGTGGCGATCGTGAAGAAGGAACTCAGGCTCGAGCGAAGCCTCTACGAAATCCTTCAGGTCCTGAGCCTCACGCTGTTTGAGAAAACACCGCTTTTACAGGCACTTCAGGCCGAAATCCACGCATCCGAGCAGGACACCGATCGTAACCAGTTGAGGCTATTCGACTTATAACCGTACATTAGTGGCGGCCTGCATAAAAACGCGGCGGGGCTGCATCGGCAGGCTTACAAAGTCGATATACTCGTGGGCGTCAGGGCAGTCTCACGAACCGCGGCGCACCGCGGCCCCAGCGCATCATGCAGGCATCGGACCCGTCTGGACGTGCGGGAACGCGGCCGACTGTCCGTGTCGCCGCCGGCCGGTGCGCGGACGCGGGCTTCAGTCTCGTCGAGCTGCTCGTCGTGGTGGCGATCCTGGCGACGTTGATCGGCCTGCTGCTGCCGGCCGTCCAATCGGCCCGCGAGTCGGCGCGGGGGGTGGCGTGCAAGAACCACCTCAAGCAGATCGGGCTGGCGTTCCACGCGCACCATGCCGCCCTGACCGCGTTTCCCACCGGCGGCAACGCCTGGTGGACGCCGCCGAACTTCAGCGGCGGCAGGCCCGCGACGGGAGTGATGCAGGACGCGGGCTGGCCGTTCCAGATCCTGCCGTACGTCGAGGCGACGGCGGCCTGGTCGGCCGCGGGCGCGAACGACATCGCGCGGATCGTCGCGGCGGTGGCCGCGAAGCATCCCTTCTACTTCTGCCCCTCGCGCCGCGGTCCGCAGTCGGTCACCTACGCCGACGTCACCTATCTCGACGGCGTGACGCTCGAGCACGGCCTCTGTGACTACGCCGGCAGCAACGCGGAGCGGACGGGCGTGCTCGTGCAGGCCGGCAGCGATCTGGGCACGCCACCGCGGCGGATGAAGGACGTCCGCGACGGCGCCTCCAAGACGCTCGCGGTGGCCGAGAAGCGGCTCAACCTCGCGCTCCTGGGCACGCCGCAGGCCGACGACAACGAGGGCTACACCGCCGGCTGGGACGAGGACACGGTGCGGGCGACCGACGTCGCTCCCGGGGGCGACTTTCGCGGCGACGGCACGGGCCAGGATCGGTTCGGCTCGTCGCACCCCCAGGTGATGAACGCCGTGTTCGTGGACGGGTCCGTGCACGCCCTCGACCTGGATATCGATCCGAACGTGTTTCGCACGCTGGGTAGCATCGCCGATGGGCAGCCGACGTCCGCATCCGGGTTCTGACACCGCCTCTGCACTCAGATTCGATCAGCTTGCTCGATCCACGTGATCATGGACATCATCCACCTTCAGCCGCAGCCGCAGCACGACGCGAGCCTGGCGTCGGGGGATGCGCCGCCGCGGTCGCCGGGCCGGGCCACGGCCCCGCGGGGCCGCTGGAGGATCGACGGCCGCTTCCTGATGCGGGGCGAGGCCAAGGCGGTGCCCCGCGGCGTGACCTACGGCCCGTTTCCGGCCAACGCCCGCGGCGAGCCGTTTCCCGAGCCCGATGCGGCCCGCGCCGACTTCGCACTGATGGCCGCGGCGGGGATCGACGCGATCCGCACCTACGTGGTGCCGCCGGAGTGGCTGGTGGCCTCCGCCGAGGAGGCGGGCATCGCGATCGTGATGGACGTGCCGTGGTCGAAGCACCTCTGCTTCCTCGACAGCGGCCGCGCCCGCCGTGAGGCGCGGGACGCCGTGCGGCGGGCCGCCGACCTGGGCGGCCGGTTCTCCAACGTGATCGGCTACTCGGTGGGCAACGAGATTCCCACCGACGTGGTCCGCTGGCACGGATCCGCCCGGATCGCGAGGTTCGTCGCGACGCTGGCCGACGTGGCACGGCAGGCCGACCCGGCGGGGCTCGTGACCTACGCGAGTTTCCCGCCCACGGAGTATCTGGAGCTGCCCTGCCTCGACTTCGTGACCTTCAACGTCTACCTGCACGACGGCGAGGCCTTCCGCCGCTACCTCCTCCGCCTGCAGAACCTGGTGGGCGACCGCCCCGTGGTGCTCGGCGAGATCGGCATGGATTCGCTCCGCAACGGTGAGGGCGGTCAGGCGGCCTTCCTCGCCGGGCACCTCCGGGAGGCGGCGCTGCTCGGCGTGGCGGGCTCATTCGTGTTCGCGTGGACCGACCTCTGGCATACCGGCGGCCACCTGATCGAGGACTGGCAGTTCGGCATCACCCGCGCCGACCGGACGCCCAAGCCCGCCTTCGAGGCGGTCGCGTCGGTCGCCGTGGCCGCGCCCGCCGCCTTCCTGGCCCGCAGCCCGCGGGTGTCGGTGGTCGTCTGTTCCTACAACGGCGGCCGCACCCTCGCCGAGTGCCTCGCCTCGCTGGGGCGGCTGCGGTATCCCGACTACGAGGTGATCCTGGTGGACGACGGGTCGACCGACAACACGCCGGCGATCGCCGCCCGGTTTGCGGAGGTGCGGACGATCCGGCAGGAGAACCGGGGGCTGAGCGCCGCGCGGAACGCCGGCCTCTCCGCTGCGACGGGCGAGATCGTGGCCTACACCGACTCCGACTGCTTCGCCGAGCCCGACTGGCTCACGCATCTCGTGCACCAGCTCGAATCCACCGGCGCCGACGCCGTGGGCGGCCCCAACCTCTCGCCCGACGACGGCTGGCTCGCGGCCTGCGTCGCCGCCGCGCCGGGGCAGCCCACCCACGTGCTCGAGAGCGACCAGGTGGCCGAGCACGTGCCGGGATGCAACATGGCCTACCGGCGGGCGCTGCTCGAGCAGATCAACGGCTTCGATCCGCAGTTTCTCCGGGCCGGCGACGACGTCGACGTCTGCTGGCGGCTGCAGCAGGCGGGCGGCTGGATCACCTTCGCGCCGGCCGCCTTCGTGTGGCATCACCGGCGGCAGACGCCCCGGGCCTTCCTTCGCCAGCAGGCCGGCTACGGCGAGGCGGAGGCGCTGCTGCGCTTCAAGCATCCGGAGAAGTTCAACGGCCGCGGCAGCTGGAAGTGGCGGGGCGTGCTCTACGGCGCGTCGCTCCGCGGCCTGCAGATGCGGGAGGCGCTCGTCTACCGGGGCACGTTCGGCACCGGCCTCTTCCAGTGCCTCTACACGCCCCCCACGGCGCACTGGGCGATGATTCCGACGACGCTCGAGTGGCACCTCGCCGTGGTGCTCGTGGCGGTGAATGCGTTCGCCTGGCGGCCGGCGGCGGCCGTCGCGGCGGCGATGCTCGGGCTCTCGGCAGTGGTGGCGATCCTGCAGGCCGCACAGGCCCGGCTGCCGCGGCGGTTCGACGGCCCGCGATCGCGGGCCACCGTGGCCGGGCTCTGCTATCTGCAGCCGCTGGTGCGGTCGTGGGCGCACTACCAGGGCCGTCTGGCGCGATACGCCTCGATCGAGCCGCCGCCCACGGAGGGCCGCACGGGCTGGCGCTGGCCGTGGGGCCGGTCGACGAAGGCCTACTGGGGCGAGACCTGGGGCGAGCGGCCCGAGGTGGTGCAGCGAACGGTGGCCGAACTCGCGGCTGCCCGCTGGGGCGTGACGCTCGACGCCGGGTGGAGCGACTGGGACGTCGAGGTGTTCGGTCACCCCTGGACCTGCGTGCGGGTGACGACCGCGCAGGAGGAGCACGGCGCGGGCCGGCGGCTCGTGAGGCTGCGGTACCGGTTCGGCCCCACGTGGCTGGGATGGACGGTGCTGGCGGCGCTTGCCGCCAGCGTGGCCTTCGCGGCGGCCTTCGAGCCCCGGGTGGCGGCCGTGCTCGGCGGCGTGGTGGCCGCGGTTACCGTCTGGACGGCGGGCCGTGGCGGCCGGCTGGCCGCCCGCATCCGCGACGCCTTCGACCGCAACGCCCAGGCGATCGGACTGCTTCCCTGCGACCAGCCGCCGGAGCGGCGGACGTGAGCGGCCTGCCACGGAAGCTGATCGTCAACGCCGACGATCTCGGCTACACGCCGCTCACCTCGGCGGGCATCTTCGCCGCATGGCGGGGCGGCATCGTCACCAGCGCGAGCCTCATGGTCCGCCGGCCCGACGCGGAGGCGGCGGCCCGCCGCGCGGCTGCGGAGGGCTTCACGGATCTCGGCCTGCATCTCGACCTCGGCGAGTGGACCTGTCGGGACGGCCGCTGGCGACGGCTCTACGAGGTCGTGCCGCTCGACGATGCGGCGGCGGTGCGGGACGAGTGCGAGCGGCAGCTCGAGCGGTTCTGCGAACTCGTGGGCCGCGGCCCCACCCACCTCGACAGCCACCAGCACGTGCACCGCGAGGAACCCGTGCGGTCGGTGGCCCGGGCCATCGCGGGCCGGTTGGGGATCGTGCTTCGCGACGCCTCGGCGGTGGTCGCCTACGATGGCGGCTTCTACGGGCAGTCGGCCGCCGGATGCTCCGCCCCCGAGTGCCTCACGGAGCAGGCGATCATGCGGATCCTTGCGGGATGCGACGCGGCGGTGCTGGAGCTGGGCTGCCACCCGGGCCTCGACCCCGACCTGGAGACGATGTACTGCCCCGAGCGGCGGCTGGAGGTGGAGGTGCTCTGCACGCCGGGCCTCCGCGGGCGGATCGCGGCCGCGGGCTTCGAACTCGCCACGTTTGCGGCGCTCGGGCCGCAGCCGGCGCCGGAGGCGGCCGGATGACGAAGATCGTGATGCTCGGGATGATGACCAAGATCCCGGTGGCGGGGGCGGTCTGGGGTCAGATGCACTACCTCGAGGGCCTGCGACGGCTCGGCTACGAGCCGTATTACGTCGAGGCCCACGCCCGCACGCCCTCGATGTTCATGGTCAACGACGACGACGATTCCTCGGCGCTCGCGGCCGACTTCATCGGCGGCGTCATGCGGCGGTTCGGCATGGCCGACCGCTGGGCCTTCCACGCCCTCCACGACGACGGCCGCGTGTACGGCATGAGCGACACGGCGCTCAAGCAGCTCTACAAGGATGCGGCGCTGCTGATCAACTACCACGGGGGCACCGTTCCGCTGCCGGAGCACACCGCCACCAACCGGCTGGTGTACCTGGAGACCGACCCGGTCGAGACGGAGATCGAGGTGCACGAGGGCCGTCAGGAGACGATCGACTTTCTGGCCGCCCACTGCGCCTTCTACACCTGGGGCCTGAACTACAACCGGCCCGACTGCGGGGTGCCGATGCCGGCGCCGTTCCGGTTCGCGCCGCAGCCGCCGGTGGTCGTCTGCGACCTCTGGGATCCGCCGCCGGCCGCGGCCTGCCGCCGGTTCACGACCGTGGGCAACTGGAAGCAGCCGTGGCGGGAGGTGGTGTTCGCCGGCGAGGTCTACCACTGGAGCAAGCATCACGAGTACCTGAAGTTCCTCGACCTGCCGCGGCGGGTCGATCAGGAGTTCGAGCTGGCGCTGGCGAGCTACGAGCCCGAGGACCGCACGCTGCTCGAGGGGCACGGCTGGATCGTCAGCGACGCGATGTCGTTCTCGCCCGACCTCGACCGCTACCGCGAGTTCATCGGCGGATCGCGGGGCGAGTTCACCGTGGCCAAGGATCAGAACATCCGCCTGCGGAGCGGCTGGTTCAGCGAGCGGAGCGCCCAGTACCTCGCGGCGGGCCGGCCGGTGATCACGCAGGAGACGGGCTTCAGCAACGTCCTCCCGACCGGCGACGGGCTGTTCGGTTTCTCCATGATGGACGAGATCGTGGACGCGGTCACCCGGATCAACGCCGACTATCCGGCGCACTGCCGCCGGGCCCGGGAGATCGCCGCGGAGTTCTTCGACTACCGGCGGGTGTTGCCGCCGATGCTCGCGGACCTCGGCGTATGAGTCGGCTCGGGGCCGGGCCGGATGCAGAGCACGATCACGACCGACAGCAGGGCCACCGCCGAGAAGCAGCCGAACACCCATGGCAGCGGCACGCCGCGGTCCTGCAGGATGCCGAAGCCCCAGTCGCCCAGCCCGCCGCAGGAGATGCTCGCGAGATTCATCAGCCCGTAGCCCGTGGCCCGCACCTCGGGCCGCGCCACCTGGGAGAGGATCGGCATGTTGTTGCAGTCGAAGAAGCCCCAGCCGATCCCGAACACCACGAGCATGAGGATCGCCGGCCAGAGGCCGCCCGGGTCGCCGAGGCCGAAGAGCGCCGGCAGGAAGAGGAGCATCCCCAGGGCGCTGGTGTAGATCCGCCCGCGGTTCGTCCGCTGCATCCACTGGTCGGCCACCACGCCGCCGAGCACCGCCCCGACGATCGACGCGACCTGCACCCAGAGCACCGCGGTCGTCCCGGCCTGCCCCTGGGAGAGGCCGAAGCGGTCCTTGAGGATCACCGGCATCCAGTCCTTGATCACCCAGCCCGCGATCGCCGGCAGGGTGAAATACAGCACCAGCAGGAGGAAGTTGCGGCTGCCGAGCAGCTCGCGCAGGGCCACCCGCGGCGAGACCGCAGGGCCGCCTGACGACTGCCGCGGCGGGTCGCGGAGGAGCAGGAACAGGGGCACCGCGTAGGCCACGCCCGCGAGCCCGGCGGCGGCGAAGGCCCAACGCCATCCCAGCCGCGGGTCGTCGGCCACATAGCCCGCGAAGCCGCCCATGATCAGCCCCAGGGAGATGCCGGTCTGGTGCGTGCCGACCGCCCGTGACCGCGTGGGGCCGGCGTGGAAGTCGGCGATCAAGGCGAGCGCCGCCGGAATGTAGAAGGCCTCGCTGATTCCCATCAGCGCCCGGGCGACGACGAGGCCGTCATAGGTGGTCACGAGCCCCGTGGCCCACGTCACCAGCGACCAGGCCACGAGGCTCGCCGCGATCACCCGCCGCCGGCTGAACCGGTCGGCGATGAAGCCCCCGATCGGGCTGAGCGCGGCGTAGACCCACTTGAAGCAGGCCAGCACGAAGCCCCACTGGGCGTCGCTGTGAAGCCCCTCCACGTCGGCCATCATCGACGACTTCATGGTGACGAGCATCTGGCGGTCGAGGTAGTTGAGCACCGCGACCGGCACCAGGAGCAGCACCATCAGCCACGCGGCCTGCATGCTGCCGCCGGTGGGCCGGGTGTTCGACGGCTGCATCGACGTGGTCCTCCAGCCGCACCGCGGAGCCGGCGGGCCGGACGCCGACCCGCCATCGTCCCCACGTGTCGGCCGCATGGTAGCAGCGCCCACGCCGGTGCAGCCCGGCCCGGAAGGGGCGCGGCGGCAGGCCCGACGGGGCACGCCGACGCCGAAGGTAAAATCGCTGACATGCGGCCGCGAGGCCGCACCGGGAGACGTCTCGATGCCGGAACTGATCGGCGGGCTTGTCGCCTTCATCCTCGTCGCGGTCTATCTCGTGACGCCCGCGTTCGCGTTCGTGGCGTGGCGGCGGACGCGGCGGATCGCCGACCTCGAGCGGAGGCTGCGCGATGCCGAGCGGCGGCTGATGACCCCGCGGGCCGCGGGCTGGGCGCTGCCGGAACCAGCCCGGGAGCCGGCCGACCGGCCGCTGGCCGGCAGCGCGTCGGCCGATGGGGAGCGGGTGGAAGCTACCGCTGCGTCGGCATCGGCTGCATGGAGTGCCGAGCCGGCCACCATGCCGCCGCTGTTCCGCGACGCGGCCACCCTGCCGCGGCGGTTCGCGGAGCCTCCACCCCACCCCGATGGAGATGCCGAGATCGAGCCCGGTGGTGTGGAGATCGAGCCGCGCGACCGCGATGCCGCGCGGGAGGCCGCGTGGGCACCGCCGGCGCTGGTGGTCGAGGAGCCGCATCGACCGGCGCGGGCGACACAGCCTGAGCCCCGGCCGGCCGGCTGGCAGGCGATCGGCACCGCCTGGGAGGCGGGGGTGGGCGGCAGCGTGCTGGCAAAACTCGGCGCCGTGCTCGTGGTGATCGGCGTCGCCCTGTTCGTCGGCTGGTCGATGATGCATCTCGGCCCCACGGGCCGTGTGGCGATCGCGCTGGCGCTCAGCGGCACGCTGCTCGCGGCCGGTCTCGCCTTCCAGCGGTGGCCCGAGTACCGCAGCCTCGCGCTCGGCCTGTCGGCCGCCGGGTGGGGCGGCCTGTACGTCACGGCGTATGCCATGCACGGACTCGAGGCGGCGCGGGTGATCCAGGATCCGCTCGCGGCCTTCGCCCTGCTCCTGGCCGTCGCTGCGGGCATGATCGCGCACGCGCTCTGGCTCGGCCTGCCGGCGTTGGTGGCGGCGGCCTATGCGGCCGCGTTCACGGCGGTGGTGCTCGGGCCCGCGTCGGTGCCTGCGGCCGTCGCGTGCGTGACGCTCACCGCCACCCTGCTGGCCGTCGCCGCCCGCCACGACTGGCCGGGCTTCGCGGTGGCCGGCGTCGTCTGCACCTACGGGATCCTCGCGTTTCGGTCGCCGCCGGCGGAGGCCGTCGCCGGGCTCGGCGGGCTCACCGCCGCCCATGCGCTGCTCTGGGTCAGCTGGCTGCTGTTCGAGTCGTTCGACATCCTGATGGCCGCCCGCGGCCGCGGCGGAGCCGATGCGGGCCGGGCGGTGATGCTGCTGAACCTCTGCGGGCTGCTCGGCGTGTCGCTCCTGCTGTGGCCGCCGCAGGCCGCGGGGCTCGACGCGTTCTGCGCGACCACGGCGCTGGCGTACGGCGCCAGCACGCTGTGCCGCGTCTTCGTGACGCGGAGGCCGTCGGTCGCGGCGTCGGAGTCGGAGGTTGACGGCGGAGGATACGAGGCCACGACCACGATCGCGACGGTGCTCTGCGCCGTCGCCCTTGGGCTGCGGTACACGGCGGGCTGGCGGCTGCACGTGGGGCTGCTGCTGGAGGCGGAGTTCCTGTTTCTGCTCGGTGTCGTGTTCGGCCGGCGGTACCTGCGGCTGCTGGCGGCGGGGGTGTTTGCGGTGGCGCTGGTGCGGTTTGTGGCCCTGGACGTGCCACCGGGTCACGAGGTGGCCATGCGGTTGGTCACGGTGATGTCGTGGACCCCGTCGGCCCTGCTCGCCGCGGCCGTGCTCGTGATCAACCGCGCGGTGCTCGCCCGGACGAGCAGCCGGCCGCTGCTCGCCGCCGAGCACGCGTCGACCTACGTCGCCGCGGGCCTCGTGACGCTCGTGATCGGCGGCGAGGTGTGGTACGGGCACAACGGCCTGGCGGCCGAGATGCTCGGCGTGGCATGGCTCGTGCTCGCCTGGATCCTGCTGCAGATCGCGATCCGCTGGCGGTTCGCCGACGCCTACCGCCAGTGCTGCCTCGTCGCCTTCGCGGCCCTCGTGCCGCTCGTGGGCGTCAACGCGGTGCCGCTCGTGCCCGTGGCCGACGCGGCCGCTCCGGTGCGGATCTGGATCTGGCTGCTGCCGGCGGTGGCGATCCTGCACGCCCTCGCCTGGCAGATGCGGGCCGAGGACTGGCTGGCCGCCGCCGCGCCGCCGGCCGCCGACGTGGCCGGGATGGGCCTGCTGGCGGCGAGCGGGCTGACGCTCGTGCTCCTCTGGCACGCGCTCCCCGCGCCGCTCGTCGCCCTCGGCTGGGCCGCGTATGCGGTGCTCGCCTTCCGTCTCGGCCTGCGGGTGCAGGACGCGGGCCTGAGGTGGCACGCCTACGGAGCCCTGGCGCTGGCGGTGGGCCGCCTGTTTCTCGCCAACTTCACCACCGCGGGCATGACCGGCTTCGTGTCGCACCGCGTGCTCACGGTCGTGCCGGTGATCCTCGTGCTCTACGACGTCGCGGCGCGGCTCACCGACCGTCGGCCGCGGCCCCGGATCGCGGCGGGCGAGCGGCTGATCGGCGGGGTCTGCTGCTGGACGGGCACCGCCGTGCTCGTCGTGCTGCTGCGGTTCGAGCTCGGACGGGTGCTGGCCGTGGTCGGCTGGGCGATCCTCGGGCTGGTGCTGCTCGCCCTCGGCCGGCGGCGGGCGGCGGCCCATCTCCGCTGGCAGAGCCACGCCATCGCCCTGCTCACGTTCGCCCGCAGCTGGGGCACGCAGTTGTACGTGCCCGAGTCGCCGGGCGGCGTGCTGCACCCGGGGGTGCTCGGGAGCCTCGTGGTGGCGAGCCTGTTCGCCAGCGAACTGCTCTGCTCGCCCGCCGGCCGCGTGCGCCGGCCGCTCGCCGGCGTCTCCCGCCTGCTCGGCTGGCTCGACGCGCACCGGCGCAGCTACTACGCCGCGCTCGGCACGGTGCTGCTGGCCGCGCTCCTGCTTCACCAGCTGCCGGCGCGGCTGCTCACGGCGGCCCTCGGTGTCGAAGGGGCGACGCTCCTCGTGCTCGGCTTCCTGCGGCCCGACCGCAGCCTGCGGACGTGCGGCCTGGGCGTGCTGGGCATCTGCGTGGTGAAGCTCTTCTTCTGGGATCTCCGCCACCTCGAGACCCCGTACCGGATCCTGTCGTTCGTGCTCCTCGGCATGCTCCTGCTCGCCGCGTCGTGGTGCTACGCGCGGTTCAAGCACCGGCTGCAGGCCATACCCTGAGGACGAGTGCCATGGGCTTTCGCGATCGTGCCTGGTGGGGAGTGCTGGCGGTCATCGTCGCCGCCGGCGTCGCCGTGCTCGCCGGCGACGTCGACGACACGGTCGACGCCGGCGCGGCGTTCGAGGTGTGGGGTGACGTGGTCCGCGACGTCGACCAGTTCGGGCTGACGCTGGCGGGGATCTCCGCCGCGGACGAGACGCGGCTGGGCCGGGAACTGGCGGCGCCGTGGATGCCATCCGCGTCGTCTCCGTGGCAGGACTACGTGGATGCGGTGGGCCGCCGCCTGACCGCGCACGTCCGGCGGCGCGGCATCGACTACCGCTTCCACGTGCTCGCCGTGTCCGACGTCAACGCCTTCGCGCTTCCCGGCGGCGACGTGTTCGTGACCGAGGGCCTGCTGGAGTTTCTGCGGTCGGAGGCGGAGCTGGCGTTCGTGCTCGGACACGAGATCGCCCACGTCGACCAGCGGCATGCGATCGAACGGCTCGCCGCCCGCATCGCGCTGGAACGGATCATGCTCGACGACCTCGCCGGGATCGCCGACCTCGGCCCGGCATTCGTCCGGGCGGGGTATCGGAAGTACCAGGAGCTGGAGGCCGACCTCGCCGGCATGCACCTCGCCAGCGCCGCGGGCTACGATCCCGACGCCGCCGTCGCCCCCCTGCGGCGACTGGCGGGCCGGGAACCGACGCCGTCCGCGGGCCCGCGGTCGACTCCGCTCGCCGAGGCCGCCGGCGCGGTGCTCACGGGGCTGGGCTCCTACCTCGACACGCACCCCGTCACGCTGGAGCGGGTCAGGCGGCTCGAGCAGCTGATCGCAGGCCGCCGGTGGTGGGGCCGGGCGCGGCACGGCTACCGCGGCGTGGAGAATCACCGCCGCAAGGTGCCCCGCGCGGCGCAGGAGTTTCCCGACGAGGCGTGAGGTTCGATGCCGCAGTCGGCGAGCAGGCGGCGGAGCACGAGGTCGGAGTCGAAGTGGGTCTCGGCGATCCGCCGGGCTGCCCGGGCGTGGGCGGCATGGTCGCGGATGATCCGCTCCCCGCCGGCGGCCGCGTCGTCGAGCGAGCGAAACGTGACGATGCCGTCGCCGGTCGGGATCGTCGTCAGGCCCGTGTCCTGCACGAGCACGGGCCTGCCGCTGGCGAGATACCGCGTGCTCCGGTCGCTGAACCAGCCGCTGGCGGCCTGCGCGTAGACGCCCTGGGCCACCGAGAACTCGGCGTCGGACCGCTGGATGAACGAGCGGAACGCCGCCGGTGTGGGCACGGCGTCGACCGGGGAGACGAGCGTCCAGCCCGCGGCCGTGAGCGCGTCGCGATCGCGGGCGTCGCCGGCATGGATCTCGAGCGCCAGTTCAAAGGCCGCCGGCACGCGGCGGGGCAGGTCGAGCACGCCGCGAAACTCGTGCACCTTCTGGCCGTAGGTGACGCCGTCGTGGATGAGCGAGCCGAACGGGCCGCGCCAGCTGGCGATCGTCGTGAACCTGCGGCAGCCGCGCGTGGCGACCATCGGCCAGTGGTCGAGCAGCACCGGCTGCCGCGTCGGCTTCCAGGGGAGGCCGCCGGTCGGGATCGGGCACCCAGCCGTGCCGATGTTCTCGCCGATCGTGACGTAGTGGTCGTGCCGGGGCACCTGGTAGGGAACTCCGGGGTCGGCGTGCCAGATCTGGGTGAATCCCGGATCGACGTCGACGAACACGGTGGCCCGCGCCGCCTCGAGCAGGTCGGTCGCCAGCAGGTTGCCGCCGAGGTTCACCACCAGGTCGGCCGCGGCGATCGCCGCCCGCACGCCGCTCCGCTCGCGGCCGTGCGCCCAGCCTGCCGGGCCGACGATCGCCACGGCGTCGGTGAACGCGAAGAACGCGGCCGCGTCGTCGAACCAGCGGATCGCGGCGGCGTCGGGCACGGTCGACACCTGCTCGATGAACAGCACGTCGAAGCCGAGCCGCCGCAGGCCGACGGCGTAACTGAACCGCTCCCACGCGCCCCCCGCGTTGCCGGGCTTTGCGGCCAGGGCTCCGGCGACGATGAGCGAGCGGTTCATGGGAGGCTCACGCCAGCGCGTCGTCGAGGAACCGGGCCAGCACGCGGTCGGAGTCGAATGCCGACTCCGCGATCTCCCGGGCGGCGCGGCAGTGCCGAGGATACTCGGCGGTGATGGCCGCGACGCCCGCCTCCGCCTCCGCGGGGGTCGCGAAGGCGAGCAGCCCGGCCCCGAGCGGATAGAGGTCGGCGAGCCCCGTGTCGCGGGCCAGCACCGGCCGGCCGGACGCGAGGTAGGCCGCGCTGCGGTCGCTGAGCAGCCCGCCCCGGGTGTCGACGTACATCTGCTTGGGAACCATGAACTCCGCCTTCGAGCCGACGATGTAGTCGCGGAAGGCATCGGGGCCGGCGGCCACGGCGAGCGGGTCGACGAGCCGCCAGCCGTGCGATTCCAGCGCGTCGATGTCGCGGCGATCGCCCGCGTGGATCTCGAGCGCCTGCTCGAACGCCTCGCCCGGCACGCGGCGGGGCAGATCGAGAAACCGCCGAAACTCGTGGCAGCGCAGGCCGTAGGTGCGGCCCTGAAACTCGACGGGGCCGTTCGGTCCGCGCCACGCGCCGATGCTCGTGAAGGCGGCGTCCGGACGCGGCGCCGCCGCGGGCCACTCGTCGAGCACGATCGGCTGCGGGAGCGTGATCCAGTCGAGGCCGCAGGTGGGGATCGAGCAGTCGGGCCGGCCGATCCGCCGGCCGAGCGTGGCGAAGCGCTCGTGGCCGGCGAAGGCATCGTGAAGCCCGAGTGCCCGCCAGATCTGCGGGAAGCCGGGGTCGATGTCGAGAAACACGCGGCGGGGCACGGCGTCGAGAATCGCCGGGTCGTCGCAGTAGCCCATCACGTTGATCAGGCACGCGGCGGATGCCGCCAGATCGACGAGCCGCTCCCGTGGGATGCCGAGCGTCTCGCGGCCGCGATCGATGTCGAGCGAAAACGCGTCGTCGAGGCCGAACCGCCGCACGAGGTCGAGAAACCGGCCGAGTTGGACCGACTCCGCGAACGGCACGGCCGCGCCGGCGGCGTCGGTGGCCATTCCCGCGTCGAGCCGGTCGACCAGGATGACGCGATGGCCCAGCCGCCGGAAGCCGAGCAGGAACTGCAGGTGAAACCACGACAGCCCGCCCCGGAGGGCCGTCTGGGCGACCGCGCCGCTGTAGAAGATCGTGTCGGCCATGCGGTCATGGTACGACACCCGGCCTGGCCGGATGGCGGTGCGTGCGTCGCATGCGATCCGACCTTGCTGGCGAGCGGCCTGCCGTCGCGCTCGTGCCGGTCACGTGGTCATGGGGCCTTCGTGAGGCTCGGGGCTGCCCATGCCCGTCGCCGGACGTTCGCGTCGGGCATCCTGCCCGACGCTCACTCGGATGCCGCCATCGCTTCGCCATCCTGGCTGCGCTCGGCGGCATACGCCGGCTCTCGGGCATGGGCAGCCCCGCGCTGAGTTCGTGCCGCAGCCACGTCAGCCCGCGCTGGCACCGCGGGCGTACCCCAAGCCTTTACAGCACCGGCGGCGAGGGCATCGGCTTGGTGGCGGCAGCGGTGGCGGCGAGGGTGCCGACGAGCCGCTCGCAGATCGCCTCGAAGTAGGG
>JBJTQP010000066.1:0-2727 GCA_046075685.1 Planctomycetaceae bacterium
GGCGGCCATGTCGACGAACGAGAAGCCCGAGCCCCCCGGAGTCGAGTCCATCTCCTCCTTCGAGAGCCCCACGGCGAGCGACCGCGACTCGTCGGACAGCACGGCGAGCGCCGCGCTCACCCAGAAGTGCTGCGAGAGATCGCCGCGACCGCCGAGCAGAATTCGCCGCCGCAGCGCAACGCGGGCTTCAGGCGGCCCGAGGTCCAGATCGCGACCACCGACCCGGGCCACGTTGTCGTCGCCAAGGATCTTGCCCAGGGCGAGGATCGCGGCCCGATTGGGGAGCACGGCGTCGGTGCCGTGGGAGTTGTCCGCGGCATACGCAAACGCGATTTCGAGCAGCCGCAGAAAGCCTTCGTCACCATCGGGCACGTCGGCGGCCGCGTCGAGCACGTGCCGGGCCGTCCCCTGCCAAGCGTCGAAGAGGTCATTGCACACTCCTGTCGAGGTGGCCCAGAGCGCGAGGCCGCCGGTCAGGATCGCAAGCGTGCCGAGGGCCGCCCAGTTGCGGCGGAGTGCCAGGCCCGCGAGCCCCCCCAGCAAGGCCACGAGCAGGATGAACGCCAGCTGCGGCCAGATCGGCAGGCCGCCAAAGTTGATCCACTTAGCGACCAGCGCGAGCACCGGGGCGCCGATGAGGACCGCCGGCACCGCGGCCCGTGATTTCCAACTCGCAAGCGTGCTCGCCAGCAGCACGCCGATCAGGCCCACACCCGCCCCGCGGAGCAGTGTCGTGGCCACGAACCGCGCTCGCGGCTCGGTGATCCCGGCCAGTCGCTGCACCAACTGCACCGTCCACTCAGGCGCGCCCAGCGGCCGCGGATCGGGGACCACGCATAGCATCACAAGCCAGGCCGCGAGCGCAACGCCCGCGATCCGGACCGGCAGCGGCTGCGAGATGAACCACCTGGCGAGTCCGCCTGCCGTCATGATTACGAGTCTCCCGGACAAATACCCCCGACAGGGATCGAACCTGTGACCTGAGCTTTAGGAAAGCTCCGCTCTATCCAACTGAGCTACGGGGGCAGCCGGACCGCGATTGCCGGAAAAGCACATGAACCGCGGAGCCCGTCTTAAAAACCGAGCATAGGTTCCTACGGTGTCGACCACAACCACGCTCACCCCGAAGGCACCGTGGTTCTCAGAGATTGCCGGGCACGCGTCGAAGGCGGGTCACTTCCACGATGCCGGCGTTGAACTCGGCCGGCGGATCATGCGTTCCGTCGTTCTTGCCAATGCCGCATTTGCGCGCCATGACAAGTTCATCGCCATCGAGCATGTATATGTAATGGATTGTGACCGGGGCGTCGCCGTTCGCCGCGGTCGTCACGTGCCTGAGCCGCTTCGGCCGCACAGACTCGTCGACCACGAATGCACCCTCTGTTCCCATCAGCCGCAGCGTGTCGACGGCAAGTTCAGCTTCGCGCTGCGGTATGGCCTGCCTGGCGTTGAACGCGGTGCGTGTTACGACCTGCCAGCGGCCTTGAAGCCGTTCGCGATCACCGCCGCCGTCGGCGGAGGCGGAGCAACAGGCGACGACGGCCGCGAGGCCAAACAGAATCCGTTCTGCGATCGGGCCACGGGAACTCGCCCCTTCGTGTTCAAGAAGCAGGCCGAACCATGCCGCACGCATGAGAAGAGATCTCCGCTGCGAGGTAGCGGGGCGTGGCTCACGATGAGCCACTGATTCGCTTTACCATCCCCGGAAATGGTATCACGATGGAGGTCTGGAGCACGCCTTTCCCGACGGCGACGAGGGCCATCGATACCACTCGACTTCAATCCCGGAGCCCTGCTCTGGCTCGTGCAGGCTGTTTACACCCGCGCTGGCCGCTGATCCCCTGCAATCGCCGGGGCGAACCTGGGCCCCGCGGCGGTGGCAGCAGCGGCGGGTATCATGCGGAAGTCCGCGGCGAAATCGCGGGCATCGGCAATCAGGAGCACGGGCGATCATGCCACGCGCGGCACTCGCACTCGAAGACGGCACGGTCTATGTCGGTGAGTCGTTCGGTGCCACGGGCACCGTGTCGGGCGAGGTGTGTTTCAACACGTCGATGACCGGCTACCAGGAGATCCTCACCGATCCCTCGTATCGCGGTCAGATCCTCTGCATGACCGCGCCCCAGATCGGCAACTACGGCGTGAACCACGCCGACGTCGAGAGCGGCGTGCTCCAGATGAGCGGCTTCGTGGTCCGCGAGGCGAGCCGGATCGCGAGCAACTTCACGGCCGAGGGCACGCTCGGCGGCTACCTCGCGAAGGCCGGCGTCGTGGGCCTCGCCGGCATCGACACCCGGGCGCTCGTTCGCCGGCTGCGAATCCGCGGCGCGATGACGGGGGTGCTTTCGAGCGAGATCCTCGACCCGGCGGCGCTCGTGGCCAAGGCCAAGGCCGCCCCCGCGCTCGTGGGCCGGGATCTCGTTCGCGAGGTGATGCCCGAGCGGCCGACCGCCTGGCATGAGCAACTCGACGACTGGGCCCGCCCCGTGCCCCAGCCTCGCGAAGGGGGCGAGCCCGCCCCCGTGCAACGCTTCAGCGGCTCGAAGAAGGTGGTGGCGCTCGACTACTGCATGAATTGGAACATCGCCCGTCATCTCACGAGCGTGGGCTGCGATGTGACCGTGCTGCCCGGCCGCGCGACGGCCGCCGAGGTGCTCGCCCACAAGCCCGATGGCGTGTTTCTCTCCAACGGCCCCGGCGATCCGGAGGTGCTTAGCTACTGCGTGG
>JBJTQP010000067.1:0-3687 GCA_046075685.1 Planctomycetaceae bacterium
CAGGAAGGGTCTGTCCGTGATCCCGTCGCTGGCGCTTCGGGCTTCCTGGAGCCCCGAGCCTCACGAACGCGCGAGGCTCACGTGGGCCCCGTATCAGGTGAGCCTCGCGCCCCGTCGGGTCTGCGAGCCCACGGCCTTCTCGAGCGCCGCGACCACGTCCCGCAGAGCGCCCGCCTGGGCCGTCAGCTCATCCGCGGCCGCCGATCCCTCCTCGGCGCCGGAGGCGGCGTGCTGCGTCACGTCTTCGATCTGCTCGAGCGCGGAGCCGATCCGCTCCAGGGCCCGCAGCTGCTCGCGGCTGCCGAGCTGCACCTCGTCGACGAGCGTGCGGACGCCGGCCGACTGGTCCGAGAGGGTCCGGATCGCAGCGGCCACGTCGTCGACCTTCTTCTTGCCCGACTGCGACCGGGCGATCGATTCCTCGATTAGTTCGGCCGTCTCGCGGGCCGCCTTGGCGCACCGCTGAGCGAGGCTGCGAACCTCGTCGGCCACGACGGCGAAGCCGAGCCCGGCCTCGCCGGCCCGGGCGGCCTCGACCGCCGCGTTGAGGGCGAGGATGTTGGTCTGGAAGGCGATCTCGTCGATCACCTTGATGATCCGCGAGATGCGTCCGCCGGCGGTATCGATCTCGTCCATCGCGGTCACCATCTCACCAAGCAGCGTGCCCGTGCCTCGAAACTGCTCCTGTTCGCGGCCCACGACGTCGCCGGCGGTGCTCGTCTTCTGGGCGTTGATGGTGGCCATCGAGCTCGTCTCGCGGGCCGACGCCGCGATGTCCTCGATCGACGCCACCTGCTCCGCGGTGCCCTCGGCCAGCGAGCGGCTGGCGGCCGCCACCTGCGACGCGCCGCTGGCGACGTATTCCGACGTCTTCGACAGCTCGTCGATGGCCCGCCGCAGGCTCCGGCCGTGGGCCTGGATGCTCAGCCAGGCGATCGCTGCGGCGAGCGCCGCCAGGCCGATCACGCAGAGCATCAGGCGGTCACTGCGAACCCGGGCCGCGGTGACCGCGGCATCCGTGCGGCGGTCGAGCATGTCCTCGAACTCGCCGATCGGATCCATGATCGTCTCCTTGTCGGCGTGATACGTCGCGTCGTGCATGATCCGCCGGGCCATCTCCGGATCGGGCTCGCCCGTCTTCGTGTAGCCGCCCGTGCCGTCGGCAAACTCCCCCTTCATCGCGTGCATGGCGATGGTCTCGGTGGTCACCAGCGCGTTGGAGTTGTCCTCGGATTGCTTGAGCTTGGCGAACTCGTCGGCCGTGAAGCCCTGCCGCTCCATCAAGGTCCGCAGCGCCACCGTGCGGCCGTCGGGCCGGGGTTTCACGCCGTTGCGGACGTCGAGGATGCTCCAGTAGGCCTGTTCGTAGGCGGGATCGCCCGTGACCACGTAGGTTCGGGCCATCCGCGTGAGCTCGTCGGAGCTCGCCCGCAGCTCGTGGGCCAGCCGGTACGACTCATACCGGTCGGCCTGCGCGCGGTTGAGCGCGTTCTGGTTCACGAAGGCCAGCACCGACAGGGCCACCAGCCCGATGATCGGGACGAGCGTCGTCACGTAGAGCCGCTGGAGCGTGTTCATGGTCGCCGCCTTCTCTGGCCGTTCGGGCATCACGCCACCGACCACACCGGCGGCGTCTTTCTGCCCGAGTGTAGTTCGGCCTTCATGACCCTGCGGATCGCGGCCGTACAGCCGGTGCAACCGGCGCCGACAGCATGGCGGCCCCGCCGCGTCGCACGACAACCGACCCGACCTCCAAGCTAGGATTGACCTCTGGAGCAGCCCCTTTTCGTTCCCCTGTCGCCCGCTCGCCGCCCCCATGCCTGCTGATCCCACCGCCGTCGCGGCCGCGCGAGACCTGCTCCAGCAGATCGCCCTCGAACTCGCCTTCCTGGATCCTCGGGACACGAGCGAGCCAGCCGCGCTTCGCGAGCTCGTGCGCCGACTTGGCACCGCGATCGACGACTCCGACTCCATACTCAGAGACTCCGTGCAGCGCACGCTCGGCTGGCTCTCGGGCACGACGGGCGAGGCCATGCGGCTCTCCGCCGATGCACTCGCCTGGTGCAACGCCTGGCAGCCGTGGATGGTCGAGGCCGTGACCGCCTGGGAACGCGGTCAGCCGCTGCCCCCGCCGCCTCTGCTGCCACCAGCCGCGTCACACGCAATGCCGGTGGCCGGCACCGCAGCCGCGCCGCCCGCTCCGCGCCAGCCCGCCGCCTTCACCGGCGGCGAATCGGTGCAGGTGCTCGCGGCGGGACACGACCCCGAGATCATGCGGATGTTCTGCGAGGAGGCGGCCGACCTGCTCCGCGACATCGAGCAGGGCGTGCTCGTGCTCGAAACGCAGCCGGAGGATCCCGAGACGATCGCCACCGTGTTCCGCGCGTTCCACACGTTCAAGGGCAACGCCGGCCTGCTCAAGCTCGCGGCTCCGCAGCTCATGGCACACGAGCTCGAATCCCTCCTCGATGCTGCGCGACGCGGCACCCTGCTCCTGGATCGTGACGCCATCGACGTGATCCTCGGCGGCGCCGACGCCTTCTCGAGGTTCGTCGCCGAGGCCGGCGCCCAGCTCGACGGCCGCGAGACCGGCCGCACGATCCTGCTGCCCATCAGCGGCATCGTGGAGGCGGTGCGAGGCTTGCTGGCCCGCACGCCACGGACCGCGGCCACCCCCAAGCCGCAGGCGCAGCCGGCCCCCGCCGAGGCCGCTCCAGAGCCGATCGTCGCCGTCCAGGCACCTCCACCCGCCACCTCTCCTTCCCCCGAGCCGCCCAGCCCGCCACCGCCGCCCCCGGCAGCCCGCCCGACACCGGCATCCAGCAGCGTGCGGGTCGACACCACGAAGCTCGACGGCCTGGTCGACCTCGTCGGCGAACTCGTGATCGCCCAGTCGATGGTCGTGCAGCATGGCGGAGTGACCGCGGGAGACGACGAGCAGCTGGCGCGGGCCCTCGCCCAGCTCCGGGGCATCACCAAGGATCTCCAGCGGACGACGATGTCGCTCCGGATGGTGCCGATTCGCGGAGTCTTCCAGAAGATGTCGCGGCTGGTCCGCGACGTCGCCTCCCAGGTCGGCAAGGACATCCGCCTCGTGCTCGACGGCGAAGACACCGAGCTCGATCGCACCCTGATCGAGGAGATCGGCGACCCGCTCGTGCACATGATCCGCAACTCCGCCGATCACGGCATCGAGCCGGCCACCGACCGCGTGGCAGCCGGCAAGCCGCCCACCGGCACGATCACGCTCCAGGCCTTCCACCAGGGGGGCTTCGTCGTGATCCGCATCGCCGACGACGGCCGCGGCCTCGATCCGGCGAAGATCCGGGCCACCGCCGAGGCCCGCGGGATCATCGCCCGGTCGACCCCGCTCGAGCCGCGGGAGGTGCTGGAGCTGATCTTCGCCCCCGGCTTCTCCACCGCCGCGGCGGTCACCGACCTCTCCGGCCGCGGGGTCGGCATGGACGTGGTCCGCCGCAACATCGAGAAGCTCCGCGGCAAGATCGAGATCGAGTCGGTGCCCGGCCGCGGCACCACGTTCACCGTCTCGATCCCGCTCACGCTGGCGATCATCGAGGGCCTGCTCGTGGCGGTGGGCGACCAGCGGTACGTGATTCCCACGCTCTCGGTGGTGGAGACGTTCCGTCCCGAGCCCGGGCGGGTCGCGGTGGTCCACGGCCGCGGCGA
>JBJTQP010000068.1:0-18356 GCA_046075685.1 Planctomycetaceae bacterium
CGCCTTCGTGGCGCGGGTGGTCGAGGGCAGCCAGAAGCGGCGGGTGGGCGATCCCTTCGATCCCGGCACGCACCAGGGCCCGCAGGTCGACAAGGCGCAGTTCGACAAGATCATGGGCTACATCGAGGCGGGGAAGAAGGAAGGGGCCACGTGCGCCACCGGCGGCAAGCGGGTGGGCGACCGCGGCTTCTTCATCGAGCCGACGGTGTTCACGAACGTGAAGGACGAGATGGCGATCGCCCGCGAGGAGATCTTTGGCCCGGTGCTCTCGGTGCTGAAGTTCTCCGACATGGACGAACTGATCCGCCGCGCGAATGCCACCACGTTCGGCCTCGCCGCGGCGGTCTGGACCCGCGACGTGGCCAAGGCCCACGACGTGGCCCGCCGGCTGCGGGCCGGCACCGTTTGGGTGAACTGCTACGACGTGTTCGACGCGGCCGCCCCCTTCGGCGGCTTCAAGCAGTCGGGCTTCGGCCGGGAACTCGGCGAGCGTGGCCTCGAGCCCTACCTGGAGACGAAGACGGTCACCGTCAGCCTCGATCAGCCGCGGGCGTGATCGCGGTCGGCGTGCCGCGGGTATGCTGGGCGGGCCGTGCGGCGGGGGCACCGTCGGCGGCCCCCCTGTGGAGCCTCGTCGTGATCTCACGGTGCGTTGCGATCGCCTGCGGCCTCGTGCTCTTCGCCGCCTCGTCCGCCACCCGGGCCGAGCAGCCGTGGCGGCAGCTCTTCAACGGCCGCGATCTGGACGGCTGGACGCCCAAGATCCGCGGCCAGACGTATGGCGACAACTACGGCGACACGTTTCGCGTCGAAGATGGCGTGCTCAAGGTCGTGTACGACCCGGCTGCCTACCCGACCTTCGGTCAGAAGTACGGCCACCTGTTCTTCAAGGAGTCCTTTTCCCGGTACCGGCTGCGGATCGAGTATCGGTTCACCGGTGAGCAGTGCGCAGGGGGCGAGGATTGGGCGCTCCGCAACTCCGGCGTGATGATCCACGGCGAGGATCCGGCGGGCATGCCGCTCGACAAGGACTTCCCGGCGTCGATCGAGGTGCAGTTTCTCGGCGGACCACCGACGGGCGAGCGGACCACCGCGAATCTCTGCACGCCCGGCACGAACGTGGTGATGGGCGGGAAGCTGTTCACGCCGCACTGCACGAGTTCGAAGTCGAAGACCTACCGGGGCGACCAGTGGGTGACGGTCGTGATCGAGGTGGACGGCCACGCGACGATCCGGCACATCATCGACGGCGAGACGGTGCTCGAGTATGAACAGCCGCAGCTCGACGTGAAGGATCAGCGGTCGAAGGAGCCGCTGGCGTTCAATCACGGGGAGACGCGGCTCTCGGGCGGCACGATCTCGCTGCAGTCGGAGAGCCATCCGGTGGAGTTCCGGAAGGTGGAGATCCAGCTGCTCGATCCACCGCCGGCCGCGGACGCGAAGTAGCAAGCCGCCGCCACCGTCACCTTCGGGAGCGACACGATGGGACGCTTCTTCGGCCGCGTGACCACGGGCGGCGGCATGCGCGCCGTGCTCTACACGTTCACGAAGGCCCGCGAGGCCGGCGGCCTCGTCCGCTTCTGGAAGGCGATGCGGTCGAAGAACGCCTGCAAGACCTGCGCGCTCGGCATGGGCGGCCAGGCCGGCGGCATGGTCAACGAGGCGGGGCACTTCCCCGAGGTGTGCAAGAAGTCGTTTCAGGCGATGGTGGCCGACATGCAGGGGGGCGTGAAGCCCTCGTTCTTCGCCACCTATTCCCTGCCGCAGCTGCGGGCATTCTCGCCCCACCAGATGGAGCACGCCGGCCGGCTCGTGCAGCCGGTGATCCTCGAGAAGGGTGCGCAGCACTACCGGCCGCTCGACTGGGCCGAAGCGATGGAGCGGATCGCCGTGAAGCTCCGGGCGACCAGGCCCACGGAGACGTTCTTCTACTTCAGCGGCCGATCGAGCAATGAGGCGGGCTTCCTGCTCCAGCTGTTCGCGCGGCTCTCCGGCACCAACCACGTCAACAACTGCTCCTACTACTGCCATCAGGCCAGCGGCGTGGGGCTCTCCAGCGCCATCGGCACCGGCGCCGGCACGATCAAGCTCGACGACATGGAGCACGCCGACTGCGTGTTTCTGATCGGGGGCAACCCGGCCAGCAACCATCCGCGAATGATGCGGACGCTGATGATGGTCCGCCGCCGGGGCGGGAAGGTGATCGTGGTCAACCCGATCGTGGAGACGGGGCTCGTCAACTTCTCCGTGCCGAGCGATCCGTGGGCGCTGTTCTTCGGCGCGGAGATCGCGAGCAGTTACGTGCAGCCCCACGTGGGCGGCGACCTGGCGCTCGTCTACGGGCTGATGAAGCGGCTCCGGGAGCTGCACGCGGTGCATCCACGGAATGCCGCCGGTGAGCCGGTCGTCGACGAGGCGTTTCTCGCGGCCCACTGCCATGGCTGGCTCGAACTGGCCGCCCGGCTCGACGCCCTCTCATGGGACGAGATCGTGGCGAAGTCGGGCGTGGCGAAGTCCGAGATCGACTCGCTGGCCGAGCAGTATGCCGCCTCGCAGCGGGCGGTGTTCGCCTGGACGATGGGGATCACGCACCACCTGCACGGCGCGGCCACCGTGCAGGCGATCGCGGCCCTGGCCCTGATGCGGCGGATGGTGGGCCGGCCCGGAGCGGGCCTGCAGCCGATCCGCGGCCACTCCAACATCCAGGGCATGGGCACCGTGGGCGTGACCCCGACGCTCAAGCAGGCGCTCTTCGACCGGTTGCAGTCGCACTACGGCGTGGCCCTGCCCACCATGAAGGGCTACGACACGCTCGAATGCCTCGACGCCGCCGACCGCGGCGAGATGCGGTTTGCCGTGTGCCTTGGCGGCAACCTCTACGGCTCGAGCCCCGACGCCGCCTTCGCCCGCCGCGCCATGGGGAGGATCGACACGGTGGTCTACCTCAACACCTCGCTCAACACCGGCCATGCGTCGGGGACCGGCGCCGAGGAGACGATCATCCTGCCGGTGCTCGCCCGCGACGAGGAGCCGGAGCCCTCCACGCAGGAGAGCATGTTCAGCTACATCCGGCTCTCCGACGGCGGCACGCCGCGGCACGTCGGCCCCCGGGCGGAGGTGGAGATCATCGCCGACCTCGCCCTCCGCGTGCTCGGCGAGGCCGGCCCCGTCGATTGGCGGGCGATGAGCCACACGAGCACGATCCGCGCGGCCATCGCGGCGATCGTGCCGGGCCTCGAGCAGATCGCCGAGATCGACCGCACGAAGAAGGAGTTTTCGATTCCCGGCCGGGCGGTCGACAGGCCGGCGTTTCCCACGCAAGACGGCAAGGCGACGCTGTTCACGCACGATTTGCCGCCCGCTCCCGAGGGGCTCACGCTGATGACCATCCGCAGCGAGGGGCAGTTCAACACGGTCGTCTACGAGGAGGAGGATCTGTACCGCAACCAGACCCGGCGGGACGTGGTGCTGATCCATCCCGACGACGTGCGGAAGCACGGCCTCGTTGACGGCGGCCGTTGCCGGATCGCGAGCGCGGCCGGCGAGATGCGGAGCCAGATCGTCTCGGCCTACGACCAGATCCGCCCGGGCTGCGTGGCGATGTACTACCCCGAGAGCAACGTGCTGGTACCGAAGGCCGCCGACCCGCTCTCGCGGACGCCGGCCTACAAGAACGTGGCCGTGACGATCGCGGCCGACGACGCCGTGACAGCCGCGCGGCCGCAGCCGGAACTCATCGGCGCGGGCACTCCCCGCGAGAAGATGAACCAGTGCGGCTGACGTTGGTGGGGGCTCGGGGCTGCCCATGCCCCGTCGCCGGACGTTCGCGGATGCCATCGTGGCATCCGCTTACTCGGATGTCGCCGGCGCTTCTCCTCGCGACTTTCGCGCTGTCGCCGCCGTCCCAGCGTCGGCTCCCGCTTACGGTCGCCGTGCGAAGCACGGCTCCTTGGTGATGGCTGCGCGTGGCGACATACGCCGGCTCCCGGGGCATGGGCAGCCCCTCGCTGAGTTTAGGCCGCAGGAAGCCGTGATTGCGAGCGATGCTGAAGGCGTTCCGTCACTCGAAGAGCGACAGCTGGTCGGGCGGGGCGGGCTTGCGGCGGGGCTTCGCTGCCGGGGCGGCGGCGTCGGCCTCGAAGCCCGTGAGCAGGTCGCGGGCGCGGTCGATCACCGTGCCGGGCACGCCCGCCAGCCGCGCCACGTGCACGCCCCAGCTCTTGTCGGCCGCCCCCGGCACCACCTGGTGCAGGAACACGAGCTGGTCCCTGTGTTCCTTGACCAGCACCTGCACGTTGGCCACGTCCGGCAGCCGCTCGAGCGCGGCAAGCTGGAGGTAGTGCGTGGCGAACAGCGTGCGGCAGCCGACCGAACCCTGCAGGTGCTCGACCACCGCCTGGGCGATCGCGAGGCCGTCGAAGGTGCTCGTGCCCCGGCCCACTTCGTCGAGGATCACGAGGCTTCGCGGCGTGGCTCGATTGAGGATCCGCGCCGTCTGCGCCATCTCCACGAGAAACGTGCTCGCCCCACGGGCGAGATCGTCGCCGGCCCCGATCCGGGCGAAGAGCCGGTCCACGATGCCCACCCGCGCCCGCCGCGCCGGCACGAAGCTCCCCGCCTGAGCCAGTACCACCGCAAGCGCGGCCTGGCGGATGAACGTGCTCTTGCCGCCCATGTTGGGCCCGGTGACCAGCAGGATGGCCGGGGCCCGCTCGCCCCCGGCCGCGAGGTCGAGGTCGTTGGCCACGAGCGTGCCGGCCGGAAGCAGATCCTCGAGCACGGGATGCCGGCCCTGGTCGATCGCCAGTTCGCCGCCGGTCGACACCTCGGGCCGCACCCAGCCGCGGGTGCGGGCCACCTCCGCGAACGAGAGCAGCACGTCGAGCACCGCGAGCACCTCGGCGGCGCGGTCGAGCCGGCTCCGCTCGCCGGCCACGAACGACCGCAGCTCGTCGAGCAGGAGGATCTCGCGACGGACGGCCTCCTCCTCGGCGCCAAGCACCTGCCGCTGCCGCTCGTCGAGCTCGGGCGTGGTGTATCGCTCCGCGTTCTTGACCGTCTGCTTGCGGACATACTCGGGCGGCACCTTCTCGGCATGCGCGCGGCCGATCTCCAGGAAGAAGCCGAACACGCGGTTGTAGCCCACCTTGAGCGAGGCGATGCCCGTCCGCTCGATCTCCTGCGCCTGGTAGCGGGTGATCCACGCCTTGCCGCCGCTGGCGAGCTCCGCGAGCTCGTCGAGGGCGGTGTCGAAGCCGGGGCGGATGAAGCCGCCTTCGCGGGCGACCACCGGGCAGCCGTCGCGGAGCGTGGCCGCGATCCGGGAGGCCACGTCGGGGCAGGGGTCGAGGCCGTCGCGGAGGTCGCCCAGCAGCCCTCCGCAGGAGCCGAGCAGGGCGACCACGTCGGGCAGGATCGCCGCCGCCCGGCCGATCCGCTCGAGGTCGCGCGGGCCCGCGCGACCGGTGACCACGCGGCCGATCAGCCGCTCGATGTCGCCGACACCCGCGAGCTTCTCCGCGAGCCGCGTCGCCAGCAGCGGCTCGGCCACCAGCGTTGCCACGGCATCGAGCCGATCGTCGATCGCAGGCTTCACCACCAGCGGCGCCGCGAGCCACTCGCCGAGCAGCCGGGCGCCCATCGGAGATCGCGTGTGGTCGAGCACGCCGGCGAGCGAGCCCTCGCGGCGGCCCGTCGCGGCAGACCGCACGAGTTCGAGGCTGCGTCGCGAGGCCTCGTCGATCTCGAGCCTGCGGCCCGGCCGCCAGGCGGCGAGCGTGTCGATCCGACCGATCGCGGCGGGCTCGTTCTGTTCGAGGTAGGCGACGATCGCCCCGGCCGCGGCGATGCCCGCGGCGTCGGCCGGGAGCTCGAAACCGAGGCCCTCGAGGCGGCGTCCACCGAGGGCGCGTCCGACAGCCGCCTCGGCGGTGGCCGCCTCGAACCACCAGTCGGGCCGCGGGGTGACGAGCCGCCTGCCCGCGGCCTGCGCCAGATCCGCCACCAGGTCGCGGTGCCGGTCGCTGCACAGGCACTCGGCGGGGTCGAGCCGCAGGAGGTGGTCGGCCACGTCGTCGCGGTCCACGACCGCCGCCTCGAAGCGGCCCGCCGCCACGTCGATCCACGCAAGCCCGACGCTGGTGTCCGATGCGTCACGGCCGCCGGCGGGCAGGATCGCGACGAGCCAGTTGGCCCGCGTCGGATCGAGCAGTGTCTCGTCGGCCGCGATCCCGGGCGTCACGATCCGCGTCACCTCGCGCCGCAGCAGGCCCTTGGTGGTCTTCGGGTCGTCGATCTGCTCGCAGATCGCCACGTGCCGCCCCGCGGCCACGAGCTTCACGAGCTGCACGTCGAGCTGATGGTGCGGAAAGCCGGCCATCGGCAGGGCGTCGGGGCCCTTGTCGCGGCTGGTCAGCGTGAGGTCGAGGAGGTCGGCCGCCTCCCGGGCGTCGTTGCCGAAGAGCTCGTAGAAGTCGCCCATCCGGAACAGCACGAGGCCGCCCGGGCAGCGGGCCTTCGCCGCCTCGAACTGCTGCATCATCGGGGACGTCGTCGACGCCATGGGCGGAAATGTATCAGCCTTTGACCGTCGCGACCGAGGGACGTACAAATCATCCTGTCCCGGATGCCGATGAGAGGCCCCTGCGATGGGGACCTGCGAACCGGGTCAGGGTTGAACCGAAGCACCCACAAGCAGTCGTCTCTTTGTGGGGGGGGCCTCTCATCGGCATCCGTGACCGCCATGACCGCCATGACCGCCATGACCACCGTGACGGCGCGGAGCGGCTCGGCGAGATCACGCAGGGAAGCAGCGACTCATGGCTGAATCGGCCGGCTATCAGGTCGTCGCCCGGCGGTATCGGCCGCAGCTGTTCGCCGACCTCGTCGGCCAGGAGCACGTGGCCCGGGGGCTCTCGGGAGCGATCGAGAGCGGACGGATCGGCCATGCCTACCTGTTCACCGGCGCCCGCGGCGTGGGCAAGACCAGTGCCGCCCGGATCTACGCCAAGGCGCTGGAGTGCGAGCGCGGGCCCGCCGCCGAGCCCTGCAACGCGTGCGACTCCTGCCGGGCGATCGCCGCCGGCCAGGACGTCGACGTCGTCGAGATCGACGCGGCGAGCAACCGGGGCATCGACGAGATGCGGCAGTTGCGGCAGAACGTGGCCGTGCGTCCGGCCCGGGGGCGGTTCAAGGTGTACATCATCGACGAAGTGCACATGCTCACGCGGGAGGCCTTCAATGCGCTCCTCAAGACCCTCGAGGAGCCCCCGGCACACGTGAAGTTCGTGCTCTGCACGACGGAGCCGGAGAAGCTGCCGATCACGATCCTTTCCCGCTGCCAGCGGTTCGACTTCACGACCGTGGCCACTGGGTCGATCGCGGGCCGCCTCGCCCAGATCGTGGAGGCGGAGGCCGCCGACGTGTCGCCCGAGGCGCTGCTGCTGATCGCCCGGCGGGCCGCCGGCAGCATGCGCGACAGCCAGTCGCTCCTCGAACAGCTGCTGGGCTCGGCCGCCGGGCCGATCGGCATCGACGAGGTGCACGCCCTGATCGGCACGGGTCGCGAAGAACGCATCGGCGAACTCGTGGCCGCGATCGCTGCCCGCGAACCGGCCCGGGCCGTCGCCGCCCTCGACGACTCGCTTCACGGGGGCGCCGATCCCGGCGGCGTGCTCGACCAGCTGATCGCCGCACTGCGGGAATGCCTGCTGGCGAGCGTCGGCTGTGATCCCGCGATGCTCACGCTCTCCCCGGGCCTCGGGGTCGATCTCCCCGCCCTCGGCGCCACGCTCGGCAGCACCACGCTCCTGGCCATGCTCCAGATCCTCGATCAGGCGCTTGCCCGCATGCGGACGAGCGGCCACGCGGCGCTGCTGGCCGAAATGGCGGTGATCCGACTGGCCACCCTCGAGGATCTCGACACCCTCGCGTCGGCCATCGACCGGGTGGCCGCGGGGGCATCGGGGGGAGCGCACGGTGCCGGCGGCAGTGGAGGCGGCGCGGCTGGCAGCGGCGGGCAGGCCACGAGGGCGGCGCCGTCGCCGCCGCGACCGGCGGTCACCCCGCCGCCCGCGCCCGCGCAAAAAAAAACGGCCGACCTGACCGTTCCGGCGGCTGAGTCCACGGTCGCATCCATCCCCGCCGCGGTGCCTGACGGGCCGCCACGTGCCGCGGCAACGGCGCCTGCCGGCCTGCCCGCCGAGGCCCGCGACGCCTGGCGGGCCATGACCGCCACGCTCGAGGGCCTGGCCGGCGACTTCGCCGCCGAAGCCACGGCCGCAGCATGGCGCGACGGCGTGCTGGAGGTGACGCTGCCCCCGCAGGCTGCGACGGCGGCCGCGTTTCTCCGCCGGCCGGAGGTCGCTGCCGCGATCGGCCGGGCCGGCGAGTCGATGGCGGGCCGGCCCGTGCGGCACACGATCGTCGTGGCCGAGCAGGCTGCCGCGGAGATCGGTGTGCCGGTCGCCGAGCCGATGCGAACACCGCCGGCTCCGTCGCAGGCCGTGCTGGTCCGCGAGGCGGCGGAGCATCCTCTCGTGGCCCACGCCCGAACGCTGTTCGATGCGGCGATCCGCAAGGTGGAGCCGCCGCGGAGTCGGCCGTCGCGGCCCGTGGCCGTAGCGGTGGCCGGTGCTGCCGAGAGCGGTGTGCAGGCGGACGACGAGCAGCCTGACGGCGACGGGGAGCAGCGCGATGCCTGAGCCCCGCGGCGCGGTCGCCCGACTCATCGACGCCTTTGCCGAACTGCCGGGCATCGGCCGCCGAACCGCCGAACGGCTGGCCTACCACGTGCTCGCCCGGCCCAAGGACGAGGCCCTCGCCTTCGCCGAGGCGATCCGGGCGGTGAAGGAGAAGCTCCGTCCGTGCCGCACCTGCTTCAACCTCGCCGAAGGGGAGCGGTGCGACATCTGCGCCAACCCGCGGCGCGACGCGTCGGTGCTCTGCGTGGTCGAGCAGGTTCGCGATCTGCTCGCCCTCGAGCAGGCGGGGACGTATCGCGGCCTGTACCACGTGCTCCAGGGACGGGTGGCGCCGCTCGACGGCAAGGGCGTTGACGGCCTGACGCTCGATGCGCTGGTCGCGAGGGTGGCTGCGGGTGGTTTCCGGGAGGTCATCCTGGGCACCACCCCGAACGTGGAAGGTGACGCGACGGCCCTGCTCGTGGCCCAGCGGTTGGAGGGGCAGCCGGTGGAACTCACGCGGCTCGCCCGGGGGCTCACGGTGGGGGCCTCGCTGGAGCAGGCCAATCGTGAGATGCTCGTCGACGCCTTCGCCGGGCGGCGAAAGTTCTGACGGCGTTCGGTCCGGAAGGCATTTTTCATGCCGGAGGCGCACAACGCCCTCCCGGACTGTATTCTTAGGGTTGTTCGAGGGTCGGTGGGTTTCGCCGGGATTTCGGCACGAGGATTGCAGCAATGCGGATGTCGTTTGGCCAGGAAATGCGGATGGCGCAAAAGCAGGTGCTTGCGCCGCGCATGATCCAGTCGATGGAGATCCTGCAGCTGCCGGTGATGGCGCTCGAGGAGCGGATCGAGGAGGAGATCCAGAACAACGAGACGCTCGAGCTCGAGGAGGCCGGGCAGGACGGGCCCGCGGCCGAGGTCGTGGCGGCCCCGGGCGACGCGGAGCCGACGCTCGTCGAGAAGACGGTCGACGAGAAGCCGTTGATCGTCGACCAGGAGCATGCCAACCAGGCCGACTTCGAGCGGTCGTACGACTGGGCCACCGAATACCCGGACAGCGACGACGATCGCAGCCGGCCGTCCGCCGCGCAGATCGAGCAGGCCGGCGATCGCTACCTGGATGCGATGGCCAACATGGCGGAGCGGCCCGAGACGCTCTGCGACCACCTCCACGCCCAGCTCTCGAACTACAACCTGACCGACGCGGAACGCGAGGCCACCGACAAGGTGATCTACAACCTCGATGCGAACGGCTACCTGCCGATGCCGCTCGAGGGGCTCGTCGATCCCGACGGGCCCGCCGACCAGATCACACGGCTCTACAAGGCGCTGTCGGTCGTGCAGAACATGGATCCGCCGGGCGTCGGCGCCCGCGACCTCAAGGAGTGCCTGCTCCTCCAGATCCGCCACGACACGCCCAATGCGCGGCAGCTGCGGCGGCTGGTGGCCGATCATCTCGAGGATCTGGCGGGCAACCGCCTGCCCCTCATCGAGCGGAAGACCGGCTTCACGCTCGAGCAGATCGAGCGGCTCCGCGAGCAGCTGCACGCCTTCAAGCCCAAGCCGGGCGCGATCTTCACGGCCCCCATCGTGGTCACCGTCAAGCCCGACGCCTACGTCGACCAGCAGCCCGACGGCAGCTGGAAGGTGCGGCTCGAGGACATCGACCTGCCGAACCTGCGGATCAGCCCCGTCTACCGCGACATGCTCATGTCGGCCGACACCGACTCCGCCACCCGCGAGTACATCAAGCGGAAGATCAACTCGGCACAGTGGCTGATCGACGCCATCGAGCAGCGGCGGAGCACCCTCCTCAAGACGGCTCAGGCGATCGTCGACCACCAGGTGCGGTTCTTCACGGAGGGGCCCGACGCCATCGAGCCCCTCAAGATGCAGCAGATCGCCGACCGCATCGGCATGCACGTGACCACCGTGAGCCGGGCGGTGGACGACAAGTGGCTGCAGACGCCGCGGGGGATGCAGCCGCTCCGCAAGTTCTTCGTGGGCGGCACGGTGAGCGCCGACGGCGACGAGGTGGCGTGGGACGCCGTGCGGCTCAAGCTCCAGGAGATCGTCGACGGCGAGCCGAAGGACGCCCCCCTCAGCGACGACGACCTGGTGAAGGAACTCGGCGTTCGCGGCATCACGGTGGCCCGGCGGACGGTGACGAAGTATCGCAAGGCCATGAAGATCCCGAGTTCGCGGCAGCGACGCGACTGGAAGCTCGTTCGCGGAGCGCGGGGCGACGCCGCCGCGGGGCCGCCGGCTGAGGAGCCGGCCGGGGGCGACGACGACGCGGTCGACGACGTCGACGGCTGAGCGGGCCGGCCGCCGCTGTTGCCAGTTTCAGCGGCTCGGCCGTACGATCCCGCCACTTCAGGAGCCTGCCATGCGCTGTCCGTTCTGCCGCGACGACAACGACCGGGTGATCGACTCCCGCGCCGGTGACGACGGGGCCACGATCCGTCGGCGGCGGGAGTGCCTCGCCTGCCGGCGCCGGTTCACGACCTACGAGCGGGTCGAGCGGCAGCTGCTCACGGTGGTGAAGAAGGGAGGCGATCGGGATCCGTTCGACCGCGACAAGCTCAAGCGGGGCCTCGCCAAGGCCTGCTGGAAGCGGCCCGTGTCCGAAGACGACATCGAGCACGCCGTCTCCACGCTCGAGGCCGAGCTCTACGGGACCTACGAGGCCGACGTGCCCAGCCGCGTGATCGGCGAGCGGCTGATGGAGATTCTCAAGGACCTCGACCAGGTGGCCTACGTCCGGTTTGCGAGCGTGTATCGCGAGTTCAAGGACGTCCGTGACTTCGTCGACGAGCTCGAGCCGATCCTCAACGAGGCCAGCCGCGAGGCCTGATGCGGCGGCTCCGCGGTCAATCCCGCCGGTAGTCGCCGTGGACGCCGCCGGTCTTCTCCTCGAGGCGGATCCGCTCGATCGCCATGTCGGGGTCGACGGCCTTGCACATGTCGTAGATGGTCAGCGCGGCAGCGGCCACCGCGGCGAGCGCCTCCATCTCCACCCCGGTGCGGGCGGTGGTGCGGACGACGCTCTCGATGGCGACGGTGCGGTCGTCGGGGAACGAGACCGCGATCTCGACCGCCTCGATGGGGAGGGGATGGCAGAGGGGGACGAGGTCGCTCGTCCGCTTCGCCGCCATGATGCCGGCGACCCGCGCGGTGGCGACGGCGTCGCCCTTGGCGAGGCCGCCGGTCCGCACGAGCGCCACCGTCTCGGCCCGGGCTGAGAGCCGCGCGGAGGCCCGCGCCGACCGCGGAGTCACGGGCTTGCCACCCACGTCGATCATCCGGATGCCGGGGGCTGAGTCGCTCATGGCCCGAGCATAGCCTCTGGAAACGCCGCCGGCCGATCCGCGGAGTGCGGATCGGCCGGCATTTTCGGGGGCGGGTGGTCGATCGTGGCCGACGCAGGGCCGTGGGGGGCCCCGCCGGCGACGGCTAGACCAACTCTTTCCGGGCGCCGATCAGCGTCCGGAGCCGCTCGGCGAGCAGGGCCACGTCGAAGGGCTTCTTGAAGCTCTCGTTGACGTGCGCCCGATCGACCGTGATCTGCGAGCCGTCGTCCGGCAGCAGGGCGATCACGATCGTGTCGGCGTACTCGGGGTTGCGGCGGAGGTTCTGGCAGATCTGCTGGGCGTCGATCCGGCCGATCGAGTAGTCCACCACGATGCAGTCGGGATGAAAACTCTCGGCCTGGATGCCGGCCTCGAACCCGCTGGCCGCCACCTGGATCTTGAATGACCGCTCCACCGGCAACTGCTTCTTGAGGTTCTCGATCAGCACCTGGTCCTGCCCCACGAGGAGCACCTTGGCCATCGCCTCGTCCTCGAGGTCGCCCAGCGGCATGCCGTGCTCCTTGAGGAACTTGATGAGATACTCCCGCGGAATGCGGCGATCCTGGCTGCCGGGGATCCGGTAGCCCTTCAGGCGGCCCGAGTCGAACCACTTGCTTACGGTGCGTGGTGCGACTTTACAGATTTTGGCGACCTGGCCCGTCGTGAAAACCTTCATCGTCTGGACTCCCTGTGGGATCGTTCGTGTCCGGATGTGTTCCTGGCCAGTCGGCACCCTCGCGAGCGACGAACACGGCCCCCCTGTGACGCGGTGATGCTCGTGGGGACGCCCGCGTCGTCGTGCCCCGCGATGGCCGGCCCGAGGCGCGGAGGGGGCATGAGAGAGGCGGCCTCGCGGAAGGCGTCCCTTGGGCAGGACGCCCCCCGAACGAAGGCCGTGACTCGCAGGTTCCCCCCCTGCGCCACGCCGCCGGCGGGTCGGGATCGCTCCCGGACACCTCCGCGGCATGGCCGTCCAGGAGGGAAGATCGAAAGATCACGTCGTGAGACTTGAGACGTTCTTCACGGACGCACCGGTGGCAGCGCTCGACCGGCCTGTGCCGAAGGCGCCGAGGACCCGGAAAAACCGGGCGCATCATCGCGTGCCGCCCCCACGGCTCAGGCGGCCCGGGACGACGGCCTCGAGGCGGCGGCGGTCGACTCGAACCGCACGCTCACCCGCTTCGACACGCCCGACTCCTCCATGGTCACGCCGTACAGCGTCGTGGCCGAGGCCATCGTCTTTTTCGAATGCGTGACCACGATGAACTGCGTCGACGAGAGAAAGTCGCGGAGCACGCCGACGAAGCGGTCGACGTTGGCCTCGTCGAGGGCGGCGTCGACTTCGTCGAGCACGCAGAAGGGGCTTGGCCGCGACTTGAAGATCGCCAGCAGCAGGGCGACGCAGGTCATCGTCTTCTCGCCGCCCGAGAGGAGCGAGATGCTCCGCGGCTCCTTGCCGGGGGGACGGGCGACGATCTCGACCGCGGCCTCGAGAAGGTCGACGCCTTCCTCGAGCACGATGTCGGCCTGGCCGCCGCCGAAGACCCGCTCGAAGAGGTCGCGGAAATATCCGCGGACGGTCTCGATCGTCTCGCCGAGGAGGCGACGGCTCTCGTCGTCGATGCGGGCGATGAGCTGCTCGATCGACTCCTTGCCACCGGTCACGTCGGCGAGCTGGGCCTCCAGCGTGGCGAGCCGCTCGGCGAGCTCGTCGGCCTCCTGGAGCGCCGCGAGGTTCACCGTCGTCATGGAGGCGAGCTTGCGCCGCAGTTCCTCGATGCGACCCTCGAGCTCGCCGCGGTCGGTCGGCACCAGCTCGTCGGCGGCGTCCGGCGCGGCCTCGGTCGGGATTCCGTCGGCGACGACGGCATCCATGTCGATGTCGTACTCGTCGCGGATGCGCTCGACGATCCGCGCCCGCTGGTGGCGGGCCTCGCCACCCTCGAGCTCGAGTGCGTGCAGCCGCTCGGCGAGCCCGGCAGCGGTCGTGCGGGCGGTGTCCTGGTCGGTGGCGAGCGTGTGCCGCGCCGCGTCGAGCCGAAGCGATTCCGCAACCAGGTCGGCGCGGGCGGCGGCCGAGCGCTCCGCGACCCAGGCCGCCTCGGCGCGGACGGCCGTCGCGGTGAGCAGCTCGAGTTCGTGCTCGGCGGCACGGCGTCGCGCCTCGGCCAGTCGTTCGCGGGCCGCGGCCACCTGGCCGCTCCGCAGCGCGAGCGCGTCGGCCGCCGTGGCGACGGCGTCACGCGACCGCGCCAGCTTCTCGGCGGTGGCGGCTTCGTCGATTCGGAGCCGCTGGATCTCCTCGATCGTGGCGCCCCGGTCCCGCTCGACCGCGTCGACAGCGGCCCGACGGCGTTCGGCTTCCGCCGCCGCGTCTGCCAGCCGTGCGGCCGCCTCGGCGACCTCTCGGGCCGCTGCGTCGCGGGCCGCCTCGGCGGCGATCACCCGCTGGTCGGCGCGGCGGGCCGCGGCCTCCGCGGCGGCGACCGCCTCGACGGCGGCCCGCTGCTCGCGGGTTACGCGGCCGAGCTCCGCCCGTGCGGTCGCGAGATCTTCGCCGGCATCCCGACTCCGGGCGGCGGCCCGGGCGATCTCACCGGCGCGTGCCTCGATGTCGGCCTGGGTGGCTGCGATCCGCGTCTCGCCCCGCTCGACCGTGCGCTCCAGTTCCGCGTGCCGATCGTCGAGCGCCCGGAGCTCGCTGCGGCGGGCCACGAGTCCGCCGGCCGCCGCGGCGGTGCCGATCGCGAATCCACCCGTGGCGGTGAGCGATGTGCCGTCGCGGGTGAGGAACAGCGTGCCGACCGGGGCGACGGTCGCCAGGGGCAGGGCATGCTCGATGCGGTCCACCACCCAGCAGCGACCGAGCAGCCGACGGATCAGGTCGGGCATCTCAGCCGCGGGCTGACTGTCCGCGACGAGGCGGTCGAGCCTGCCGACGATCCCCGCGGCGCCGTCGGGAGCGAACGGCGGCGGTTCGGGAACCGTCGCGGCGGCCACGAAGCCGATGCGGCCGCCGGCACCGAGCACCGCGTCGGCGTGCGGCGAGGTGCGCCAGCCCGCATGCCAGCCGATCACCTCGGGCAGTTCCTCGACCACGAGGCAGTGCCCCAGCTCTCCAAGGGCGAGATCGACGAGCGGTGCCCACTCGACGCCGGCGACGACGAGGTCGGCGAGGACTCCGGCGAGCCCCGGGACGGCCGCGGGGCCCGGAGCCTGGTCGATCAGGGTGCGAGCCGCTTCCGAAATCCCCTCGTGTCGCTCGACGAGGTCGTGCAGGACGGTGCGCCGCTCCCGGCAGGCCTCGAGGGCCGCCTTCCATCCCGCCAGGTCCTTCCAGGCGGCCTGCAGGGATGCGGTCGCCTCGCGCTGCTCGGTCTCGAGGGCGTCGACCTGCGACGTCGCGACCGTGAGCCGCGTCTCGATCGATTCGAGGTGGCCCTCGCAGGCCGAGCGTGACTCCCCAGCCGTGCCCAGCCGATCCTGTGCCTCGGTGACCGCCCGCCGCGCCGACTCGGCGGCGGAGCGGGCGTCGGCGGCTGCGGCACCCGCGCGCTCGTGGTCGCTCTCGAGCCGGACGTGGACTCGGGAGAGGTCGGCGACCGTGGCGTCGGCCGCGGCGGCGGCCGCTCGCGCCGCCGCGGTGTCGTGCTGGGAGCCGGCCACCGTCGACTCGCGGGCTGACAGGCTCGCTCGCAGCCTGTCGAGCGCGGCGGCGATCGTCTGCTCGGCCCTCGTGGCCGCGGCGACGGCGTCCCCTGCCGCCCGCTGGTCGCCCACGGCCGCCACCACGGCCTCGGCCGCCCGGGCGACGTCGGCCTCGAACTCACCGCGGCGTCCGCGGACCAGGTTCTCCGTGGCCTCCGCGGCGGCGAGTCGCTGGGCGTCGGCGGCGGCGGTGTCGCGGGCGGCGGCGACGAGCGGCATGATCCGCTCCGCGTCGCCGGCGAGGGCGGCCGCCGACTCGATCAACACCGTGGCCTGCTCGTCGTTGGCGCGGCTGGCGACGCTCGTCTCGGCGACCGCTGCCTCGAGTGCGGCGATCGTCGCATCGACGCCGGAGAGATCGTGTCGCGCCGCGGCGATGCGGAAGCGACGCAGACGATCCTGCATCGTCCGCCAGCGGCGGGCGCGGGCCGCCTGGTGCCGCACGGTCTCGAGGCGGCTCGCAACCTCGCCCACGATGTCGGCGAGCCGCTGGCGGTTCTGCTCCGCCCGCTCCAGTCGCCGGAGGGCTTCGGTCCGCCGGGCACGGAACCGCGTGATGCCCGCGGCCTCCTCGAAGACCACCCGTCGATCGCGGCCCGACGCCACGAGCAGGGCGTCGACGCGTCCCTGCTCGATCACGCTGTAGGCTTCGGTCGCGGCGCCCGTTCCAGAGAAGAGCTCGCGGATGTCGCGGAGCCGTGCCGTCTCGCCATTCACGAGATACTCGGCATCCCCGTTGCGGTACACCCGCCGTGAAATCTGTACCTCGTCGCCCGCGACCGGCAGTTCCCGGGCGGAATTGTCGAAGATCAACGACACCTCGGCCATGTTCAGCGGCTTGCGAGATGCCGAGCCGGCGAAGATGACGTCGGTCATCTCCTTGCCGCGGAGGCTCCGCACCGACTGCTCGCCGAGCACCCACTTGATCGCGTCGACGACGTTCGACTTCCCGGAGCCGTTCGGGCCAACGACCACCGTGATGCCCGCGGGAAATTCGAACCGCGTGCGATCCGCGAAGCTCTTGAAGCCGAACAGCTCCAGCGTGGTGAGCCGCGTCATTCGGATTCGTCGGCGCCGCTGTCCTGGTCGCCCGACGCCCGGGCAGCGTCGGCCTCGTCCGGGATGTCGCGGGCGCGTGCTGACGCCTCCTCGTGGATCGTCGGCCGGCCGTCGAGGTCGTGGGGGATCGCATCGAAGGCGAGGCGGCTCTGGATCGCGCGGGCCGCGCTCGCCTGCTGGAGAAACTGGACCGTGTCGGGATATGTGCCGCCGAGTCCGACGATCGAGCGGGTGATGGCGTCGGCGGTGGCCGACACCTCCTGGCGGTGGTCCGACTGGCCCGGAGTGAAGCGGGTGATCGTGGCCCGGTCTGCCTCGACGACGACCACGATCGACGGGCCTGCCTCGGCCCGCAGGCCGTCGGCGACCGGGTGCTCCGCACCGAAGAACACGATCTCCGGGCGGTGGCTCCGGGTCACGTGGATCAGCGGCGGGCCGGCGACGTCGATCACGTGCACCGAGCAGGTGTCGCCGAGCCGTTCGCCGCGGACGAGCGGGAGTTCGGGATCCATCCGCCACAGGGCTCGGAAGGCCCCGTAGCGGGTCTCCGCGCTGCGGCTGGTGAGGAGCGACTGCAGCGCGTCGACGCCGTTCGCGTCGTCGAGCACGCCGAGGGCCGCGAGCGCTGCGGGGCGGGCGCTGCGGAGCGTGGCGGCTGCTTCGGCGAGCTGCGACGCCGCGATGGACTCACCGAGGTACGCCAGCGCCTCGGCGGCGGCGAACCGGATCTCCGGATCCTTCGAGGCCAACGCCTCGCGGAGCGTGGGGATCGCCTCCTTGCCCAGCGCCTCGAGTCGCAGCGCCGCGGTCGGGGCGGTGACTGGATCGGCCAGCTGGCGGGCGAGCAGCTGCAGCCGGGCGTGGCGACCACCGGGCGGCTCGACCACCGCGACGCTCTGCACGACGCGCACGTAGCGGGCGAGGTTGTGGCGGTACAGCGGCGGCACCTCCAGCGCGATGAAGCGGTCGGTCTGCGGGTTGGCGACGCCGCGCTTCGCCCCGCGGCCGGCGGTGTGGAAGCGCCGGTTGATCCAGTCGCCGAGCCGCTTCGACATGGCGAACGAGCGATGCTCGGGGGGCAGCACGAGGCCGAGATCGCGGTCGACGAGGGCCACGCCCCCGCCGGGGACGCGGGCCCGGATCCGCGACTTCGAGTCGAGCGTGCCGCTGGCCACCGGATCGACGAGCAGCGGCCCGGCGGCGATGCCCAGTTCGTGGCCGTCGCGGATCGCGTTGCCGACGACGGCCATCTCGGCGAGCCTCGTCTCCATCAGCCAGCCTCCGGCGAGGCTGGTGGTGTCGTGGTCGGCGGGCACCTCCACCATCACGTCGAATCGGTCCCACTTCCGCACGGCCGGGGGCAGGAAGGCGTGGACCCACACCAGCGAGGTGGCCGGCGAGGCGAGCAGGGCGTTGGGCTCGAGCACGCCCCGGGCCTGCATGTCGGCGATGAGCGCGGTGCGCTGAGGCCCCGGCGGAGGGTCGCACCCGGTGTCGGCCAGGCCGGTCACCAGCGCGGCTCCCTCGATCCGCTTGAGGTTCAGCCCCCAGG
>JBJTQP010000069.1:0-11985 GCA_046075685.1 Planctomycetaceae bacterium
GATGTAGGCGCCGTTCGCAGGATTGCTGAGGATCCGCGAGGTGCTCCCCGAGCCGAACGTGCCCCAGGCAACGCCGCCACCGCCCTGACTCGAGCCCGAGACGACGTAGCCGGGATCGGTCGCAACGTGGACGCTGCCGCGAACGTTGTTGAGCGCCCAGAGCTGCACCGGGTTGGTACCGGAGACGTCGTAGCCCGCCATGCCTGGGGCCGTGCTCGCCGGGAAGGCGGAGCCAAGGTCGAGCGATGCATACACCCGGCTTCCGCTCAGCGAGATGCCGGTGTAGCCGCGTTGATTGATGCCCGGGAAGAACCCGAAGCGGTTGCCGTACTGGACATTGCCGGATGTGACAACGCCGGTCGAGCCGGTGTTGAGGATCTCGATGATGCCCTGATTCTCGTAGCCGGCGAGCGCCGAGTTCACGAACCCGGCGACGAAGAGCCGCGAGCCGTTCCACGCCACCGAGTTGACGCTGTTACCGACGTACCGCGGGTTCGCGGATCCGTCGGCGATCGTGGCGGACGTGATGGTGTCGAGGTTGAACCGCTTGATCTCGGTGAGCGTGACCTGTGCCTGCACGGCGGCCAGAGGAGCGCAGGCCGCAACCACCAGGGCGGCGATGCCGATCGGCCGGCGGACGCGGATCAGCCAGGATGACGTGGCGGACATGAAAAACCCTCCTCGACGGGATGAAACGATTCGCGGCCGAAAGGCAAAGTGAAACCAGCCCAAATGAATATCGCGGCTGAAAAGTTCTCTCCCTGCATATGTAAGCCTCGTCCCCGAAATCGTCAACATTTATGCCGACGGAGTCGGGTTTTTCACACGCGCTCCGCACTGGCCCAAAGGCCCGCTCCCGGAGCGTGTCCAACCCTGTCACGCATCAGGAACGCCTCACTCGCTTGCCCCAGGCCGGGGTTCACGCTCGGGGTTCACGCCTGTGTTTCCCTCTCGGGGCTCACTCATACAGCAGCCATTCGCCCCGCCTGCGGGCAAACTCCTTGAGTCCGTCGCGGGACTGTTCCAGCACCGCGTCGGCTGACGCGTCGGTACGAATCGCGTCGAGCGTGGGCGTGTGCAGGAGGAGCACGTCGAGCTTCCCGACCTCCCACTCCTGGGGGTGGAGCCGCCGGATCGCCACGGCGATCTCCAGGCCCACGCGGACGGGATCGAGCGCCCCGCGGTCGGTGATCGCGATGGTGACGCCGCCGCACTCCGTGCCGGCATGCTTGCTCGAACGCGGTGTGAAGCGGATCGGCACGAAGGCCACGCCGGGGATGCGGCGGGCGGCGAGCGCATCGGCGAGCGCCAGGCCGTCGAGCCACGGCGCGCCGACCACCTCGAAGGGCGTGTCGGTGCCGCGGCCGACGGAGAGGTTCGTCATCTCCAGGAGGCCGATGCCGGGGTACAGAAAGGCCTCCGTCAGGCTCCGCATGTTGGGCGACGGATTCACCCATTCCAGTCCCGTTGCCTCGAAGGCCTCGGCCCGCCGCCAGCCCTCGCAGGGCACCACCGTGAGGTCGAGGTCGAGCTTCAGGTCGGCGGCGAAGAGGCGGGCCAGCTCGCCCACCGTCATCCCGTGCCGCAGCGGGATGGGGTGGCAGCCCACGAACGTGCCGCGGCCTTCGTCGACCAGCGGACCGGCCATCCGTACGCCGTCGATGGGGTTCGGCCGGTCGAGCACCACGAACGCCTTGTGGTGTTCGGCGGCCGCCTTCATCGCCTCCAGCATCGTGGCGATGTAGGTGTAGAACCGGCAGCCGACGTCCTGGATGTCGAACACGACCGTGTCGACGTCGGCGAGCATCTCGGACGTCGGCTTCCGCGTGGCGCCGTAGAGGCTCTTCACGGGCACGCCCGTCTCCTCGTCCGTGCCGTCAGGCACGGTGGCCTGGTCGAACGTGCCGGTGGCCCCGTGCTCGGGCCCGAAGATCGACACGAGCGTCACGCCTTCGGCCTTGGCGAGCAGCGCGGCGGTGCGGCGGCGCTGGCGGTCGAGCCCGGTATGGTTGGTGATCAGGGCCACCCGCCTGCCGGCAAGCTGGCGGAACTGGTCGCGGACGAGCACGTCGATGCCGGTGAGCACGGGCCGGGCGGTGGCCGGGCCGGCGGCGGGCGGGGTCACGACGGCTCCCGCCGCCACCGACGCGATCCTGGCGATCAGCGGATTGACGAGGCCCTTGCCGTCGGGATGCACGCGGTTGGAGAGGAAGATCACGTACAGGTCGAGCCCCGGATCGATCCACAGCGCGGTGCCGGTGAATCCGCCGTGGCCGAAGGCGGCCTCGGTGAGCAGGTCGCCGCGGTTGCTCGACAGCGGGCTCCGCTTGTCCCAGCCGAGGCCGCGAACGCCGCCACCGGGGATGCGCCAGCCGCGGGTCATCGTGGCCACCGTCTGCGGCGCCAGCACCCGGGCGCCGTTGAAGGTGCCGCCGGCGAGCATCATCGTGGCGTAGCGGGCCAGATCGGTGGCCGTGCCGAACAGGCCGGCATGGCCGGCGACGCCCTCGAGTTTCCAGCACCGGGGATCGTGCACATCGCCCCGCATCCACGCCCCGTCGCGCTCCTCGGTGGGCGCGCAGCGGGCCCGCAGCTCGGCGGCCGGCCGGTAGCCCGTCTCCCGCATGCCCAGCGGCACGAAGGTGGTCCGCCGTGAGTAGTCGGCCACCGACTCGCCCGTGATCCGCTCCACGAGCTGGCCGAGAACGATGAAGTTGACGTCGGAGTAGATGAACTTCACGGCCGGGGGATGGAGCGGCGCCAGGGCCCAGATCCGCTCCAGGGCCGCCGCCGGCCCGTCGGCGTAGTCTTCGATCGGGTTGTCGGCGATCAGGCCGCTCTGGTGCGTGAGCAGGTCGAGGACGGTGAGCTTCTCCTTGCCGTTGGCGGCGAACTCGGGGATGTGCGTGGCGACCGGGTCGGAGAGCCGCAGCCGCCCCTCCTCGACGAGCGTCATCACGGCGGTGGCTGTGGCCACGGGCTTCGTGAGCGACGCCAGATCGAACACCGTCTCGAGCGTCATCGGCTCGTCGGCCGGGGCGACGGCCCGCCGTCCGTAGGCCTTGAGCATGACGATGCCGGCACGGCGGCCGATGCAGACCACGCATCCCGGCATCTTCTTCTCGGCGAGCGCCTGCTGCACCAGGCCGTCGATCGTGGCGAGCCGGGCCGGGTCGAAGCCGGCCGCGGCGGGATCGAGCCGGGGCAGCTCGCCGGCCGCCAGCGGGGCGGTCGCCGCCGCGATCGCGAGCAGACAGCCGTAGACCATCGGACGCGGCACGATCATCCCACCATCTCCCTGCGGGGCAGCATGAACGAGATCACGAGACCGGCGGCGAACGTCGTCACCGAGCCGATCAGTGCATACCACGGCCAGGCGATCGTCATGCCCCGGCCCGGCAGCACGAACTGCACCACCAGCAGCGCGGCCAGGCCGCAGGCCGCGCCGAGGAGCGCGGCCCCCTGCCCCGCCCGCCGCGTGAGGATGCCGAGCAGGAACACGCCGAGCAGCAGGCCCGCCGAGTAGCCGGCGATCGTGAGGGCGCGGCTCACCACGGTGGCGTCGACGGCGGCGGCGGCGATGCCGACGCCGATCTGCAGCAGGCCGAAGCCGACCGTGAGCCAGCGGGTGAGTGCCAGGCCGGCCGCGGGCGAGAGCGGCTCGCGTCCGCCGAACGCGGTCCGCAGCGGCAGCCAGATGTCGTGCGTCATCGACGAGGCCGAGGCGTTGAGCGAGCTCGCGATCGTCGACATCGCGGCGGCGAGGATGGCCGCGAGCAGCAGGCCGATCAGGCCGGTGTTGGCGGGAAAGTGGCGGACGATGAAGGCCGCGAAGACCTCGTCGGCCCGCCCCGGCGGCGGCTCGCCGCCGAGGCCGTGGAAGGCGGCCAGCAGCACGCCGATCCCCAGGAACAGGGCGAACTGCAGGAACACCACCACGCCGCTGGTGAGCAGCGCCCGCCCCGCCTCCCGCTCGCTGCGGGCGCTGAGGTAGCGCTGCACCATCATGTGGTCGGTGCCGTGGGTGCCGAGGCTCAAGACCGCGCCGCCGACGAGGCCGGCCCAGAACGTGGAGGGGCTGGAGAGGTCGAAGGAGAAGTCGAGCACGCGGAGCTTGTCGTGGGTCGTGGCGAAGTCCCAGGCCGCGGGCCAGCCGCCGGGAATGCGGGCCACGATCACGAACACGGCGACGATCCCGCCGAGCACGTAGATCACCAGCTGCAGGCAGTCGTTCCAGGCCACGCTCCGCAGGCCGCCCATCACCGTGTAGAGGATCGTGACGGCCCCCATCGCGGCCACGCTCCAGGCGAGCGGCCAGCCGGTGAGCTTCTGGAACACGAGCGCCGCCAGGAACAGCCGCAGCCCGTCGCCGAGGTTTCGGGCCACGAGGAACAGCACCGCAGCGGCCCGCTGCACGAGCGGCCCGAACCGGTCGCGGAGCACCTCGTGGGCGGTGTTGAGCTCGCCGCGGAAGTAGAGCGGCAGCAGGAAGCGGACGATCGCCAGCCGGCCGAGCATGTAGCCGAGCGGCAGCTGCAGGAACCGCATCCCGGCGGCGCCGAAGCTCTCGCCGGGCACGCTGAGCACCGTGGCGGCGCTCGTCTCGGTGGCGACGATCGAACCAAGGATCACCCACCAGGGCAGGTTGCGGTCGCCCAGCAGGTAGGCGTCGAGCGAGCGGATCCGCCCGGCGGCGAGCAGCCCCACGGCCACCGCCGACCCGAAGGAGGCGAGCAGCACCGCGACGTCGACCGGACCCAGCGGCATCGTCATGATGGCGGAGAGTAGAGCATCTCGCGGGGCCGCGCGGGAGGCGGAGGCTCGTCGCGAGTCGAGGGCGGGGCCGGCGGCGTCGCAATCCGGCCGCGGTGCGGATAAGGTGAGACCATGACATCGTCGACACCCTCGCTAGAACGCCTCACCACCGAGGCCGTCAATCCGGCCTCGGCGCGGATCGACGAGCTCGACGCCGCTGGGATCGTCGCCGTGATGAACGCGGAGGATGCGGCGGTGGCCGCGGCCGTGGCCCGCGAGTCGGCGGCGATTGCTCGGGCGATCGAGGTGATCGCCGACCGGTTTCGCCGCGGTGGTCGGCTGGTCTACATCGGCGCGGGCACCTCCGGCCGGCTCGGCGTGCTCGACGCCTCGGAATGTCCGCCCACCTTCGGCACGCGGCCCGACATGGTGGTGGGCTTGATCGCCGGCGGAACGCAGGCGCTGACGCGGGCGGTGGAGGGCGCCGAGGACAGCCCGGACCTGGCGGCCCGGGACCTGGAGGCCATCGGGCTGGGCGGCGACGACGTGCTGGTGGGGATCGCGACGAGCGGCCGGACGCCCTACGTGCTCGGCGGCCTGGCGCATGCCCGCACCGTGGGCGCCTTCGCGATCGGATTCGCCTGCAACGCCAACTCGGAGCTCGCGGGCGTCGCCGAGGTGATGATCGTGCCCGACGTGGGCCCCGAGATCGTGGCCGGCTCGACGCGGCTCAAGGCCGGCACCGCCACCAAGATGGTGCTCAACATGCTGACCACCGGCGCGATGATCCGGATCGGCAAAACCTACGGCAAACTGATGGTCGACCTGCGGGCCACGAACACGAAACTGGTGGCCCGCACGCGGCGGATCGTGGCCATGCTGACGGGCGTGGCGGAGGCCGAGGCCGAGCGGCTCGTGGCGGAGGCCGACGGCGAACTCAAGACCGCGGTGGTGGCGAAGATGCGGGGCGTGTCGCCCGCGGAGGCCCGCCGGCTGCTGGCGGCCGCCGACGGCCACCTGCGGCGGGCGCTCGGCGATGCCGCGCCGGGCGGCGGGAGTGGCCATGATGGCGGCTGACGAGTCGGCGACGCTGGTGATCGGCGTCGACGGAGGGGGCACGAAGTCGGCGGCCGTGGTGGCCCGGCGTCCGGCCACCGCAGCCGAGCCCCTTGCGATTCTGGGCCGCGGCCGCGGCGGGCCGGGAAACCCGCGGGTGGCGGGGCATGACGTGGCCCGGGCCTCGATCACGGCGGCGATCCGGGCGGCCTTCGCCGATGCGGGCCTCGAATCGCGGGCGGTCGCCGCCGCGTGCTTCGGCCTGGCCGGCGTCGGCCTCCGCGAGGATCGCGATGCCGTGCTCGCCTGGGCCACGCAGGCAGGCCTGGCGGGCCGCGTGGCCGTGGTGCCGGACGGGCTGCTGCCCTTCGCCGACGCCGCCGCCGAACCCTGGGGCGTGGTGCTGATCGCGGGCACGGGCTCGCTCGCGCTGGCCCTGCCCCGGGCAACGCCGCTCGCTGCCGAGACCGTGGCCGACCGCTGCGGGGGTTGGGGACCGCTGCTCGGCGACGAGGGGAGCGGCCATGCCATCGCGCTGGCGGCGCTCAAGGCGGCGATGCGGGCCGCCGACGGCCGCGGCCCCGACACGATCCTTCGCGAGGCCTTGCAGCGACGATTCGCCGTGGAGCGGGCCGCCGACCTCGTGGGCCGTGTGCACGCCCCGGGCGTGGGCCGCCGCGAGCTTGCCGATGCGGCCCGGGAGGTGCTCGCCGCGGCCGAGGTGGGAGATGGCGTGGCAGCCGCGATCCTCGCCGCGGCCGCCGCCGATCTCGCCGCCCATGTGCGGACGCTCGCGGAACGAAACGCCTTCGCGGCCGGCGTCTATCCCCTGCGGCTGACGGGCGGCCTGCTGGCAGGCAGTGCGACGCTCCGCCGCCTGCTGGTGGAGTCGCTCACCGCCGCCGGACGCGAGCCGGGCAGCGTGATCGTGGTGACCGATCCCGCGGCCGCCGCCGCGCGGTTCGCCGCCGCGGCGTTTCCCGTCGCCGCGGGCCTGTAGCCTGCGGAATGCGGGCTGCGTCTGGTGTCCCCGTAGCCGCGGGCTTGTAGCCTGCGGAATGCGGGCTGCGTTTGGTGCAGGCTGCAAGCCCGCACCTACGGGGGCGGAACGCGTGCGTCGCTGCCCAGGATTCGCCGCAGCGGCGGCTCGATCGCGTCGGCCATCCGCAGGAAGCCGAGGTCGGTTGGATGCGTGCCGTCGACCGTGCCGTCGCCATCGGTGCCGAGCAGCGCGTCACCGGGGATGAACGACAGCCCCGCGACGCCCTCGTTCGTCAGCCGGTCGAAGGCGGCGCGGAGGACCTCGTTCTTGGCCGCGACGGTTTCGCGGGATGCGGGCAGGATCACGCCGGCCGGATAGTTGAGCGTGCCGACGAGGACGATCGGCGTATCGGGCCGCGCAGCCCGCAGGGCCCGCACGAACGGCGCGGTGCGATCGGCCGCCATCTGGGCGGTCATGTTCCCCGCGCAGTCGAGCACGTAGGCTGCGGCGTCGATCTCCGCAAGCAGCGTGCCCACTTCGGGATCGAGTCTGCCGTTCCCCGAGAACCCGAGGTTGATCACCGGGCGGTCGAGCCGCCGGCGGAGGATCGCCGGATAGGCCATGCCGGGCCGCGAGGCGCAGCCGCCCTGGGTGATCGACGTGCCATAGAACACGATTGGCCGGTCGTCGGCGTGTGCCGCGGGGGCCGGCGCGATCGTCGCCGCGGGTGGCACGCCGATCTCCAGCGACTCCACGCCGTTGTAGAGCGGCAGCATGAGCAGGTAGTCGCGGAGGTGACCCGCCCCGCCGTCCGTGGCGTCGCCTCCCTGCACGGCTGGAATGCCTGCGGCCAGCACTACCCGCGACGTGGTACCGGACGGCCTGCCGGCGCCGATCCACCGCCACGCGCCATCGTCGCGGGCGTAGAGGTCGAGCCCGCTGACGCCGGTCGCGGGCATGTGCGGCATCGCCACCTCGGCGCTCGAGAGCGTCCAGCGGGCGGCGATCGTGAGGGCGTCGGTGCGGAACCGCACGCCGAGGCCGGCGGCGTGCCGGGAGAGGCTCCAGACGGCGTCGCGAACCGTGCCCCGCGCCCGGCCGGGCAGCCGGTCGAAGGGCCGCTCCGTGTCGTTCCAGCCGCGGCCCTCGATGGTCAGGCGGAGCGGCTCATACCAGAGCCACTCGCCGTCGGCATCGCGAACGGCGAAGGCCGGGTCGAGCCGTTCAATCGACGCGGGGCCCTCGGCGGCCGCCGCTGCGGGCCCGCGGGCCGCCAGCAGGCAGACGAGCGCCGTGGAGAGGCATGTCGGCAGCGTGGTGAGGCACCTCATCGTCGTCCCCCGGAGCAGGCATCGCCGACGCCATCAGGCACACCCGCCGGGTCTGCCCACGCCCGTCGCCAGGTCTCTGCCGGCCCATCGCCGGCGTCACGTGCCGAGGTCGAGCTTCTTCCAGGCTTTCGCCGCCTTGATCCGCGCCGCCGTGGCGGGCGAGACGTCGGCGTTCTTGAACGTCAGCGACTCGAGCGTGGGATGCGCCGCGAGCCTCTCCAGGGCCTGCTCGCTGCATCCGGTCTCGCGGAGCGACAGTTCCTTGAGGCTGGGAAGGCCGGCGATCACCGCCACCGAGGCGTCGCTCATCTTCGGCAGGCTCCAGATGTCGAGCACCTCGAGCTGCTTCGCGCCGGCCAGGCGGGCCAGCCCGGGATCACCGACCGACGTGAGCTCGTGGAGGTAGAGCCGCTTGAGCGCGGGCAGGTCCGGGAGCACGGCGAGGCCGGCGTCACCGACTTCGGGGAGGTCGCGGAGCGTGAGCCGCGAGAGCTTCTTGAGCGGCGCCAGGGCCAGCACGCCCTCCGACCCGAAGCCCTGGCAGCGGAAGATCTCCAGCGACGTGAGGTTCTGCAGGGCGGCGAGATGCGGCCCGGAGGCGTTGGTGATCGCGAAATCCTGGGCGAGCAGCGAATCGAGCGAGCCGCACGCCGCGAGGCCGGCGAGGCCCTCGTCGGTGACGACGGAGCTGCGGTGCTTGACGGCCCGCAGGCCGGGCAGCCCGCCGAGCACGCCGAGCGTCATGTCGCCGGCTTCCATGTTGCCGCGGAGATCGACGGCCTTGAGGGCCGTGAGCTTCGAGAGCCGGCGGAAGTTGAGATCGTTGAACCGCGTCTGCACGAGGGCGAGCCGCTCCAGCTTCGGCAGCGACGCGATCGACTTCATTGCGGCCGCGGTGAGGTTCGTGTTGCTGGAGAGGTCGAGTTCGATGAGCTCGGGGAACGAGGCGGCGATCGCCGCCACGCCGGCGTCCCCGATCCCGCTGTTGGTGATCGCCAGCGACGTGAGCCGCTTCAGGCCTCCGAGGCTCGCGACCATGGCGTCGTCGAACTCGCGGCAGTTGAGCACCTGGAGCTTCGTCAGCCCGTCGAGCCGTCCGAACAGGGCGACGTCGTCGGCCGTCAGCCCGGAGCCGTCGGGAATCACGATCTCCGTGACGTCGCCCGCCGGCGAGGCCTGGCACGTGCCGCCGGCGATGGCCTCGATCCGCGTTCGGGCGGCGGCGACATCGGAGGGATCGGCGGCGCGGGGCACCGGGGCCGCGATCAAAAGCGCGGTGAGCAGCAGCAGGGCACGAGGCATGGCGGGTCTCAGTCGAGGCGGTAGCCGGCGGGGAAGACGGGCTTGATCAGATCGGCGACCTTCGGCGTCGTGAGCGCCGCGAGGTTGGTCACCTGCAGGTTCTTCGCGTCCCACTCGACCTTCTCGCCCCAGTCGCCCATCTCGCCGTCGGTCCCGCCGGTGGCCGCCGCCCACACGGCGAGGTTGCCCAGCAGGATCGTCTCGGTGAGCGGGCCGGCCCGGTCGATGAAGTTCGACTTGGCGATCGTCGGGTCGCCCTCCCGCTTGGCGCGGAAGAACTCGTACATGTTGTTGAGGTCGAAGCTGCCCTTGTCCTCGGCCTTCTCGTAGGGCACCTCCACGGCCTTGACCCCCTTGAGCTCGTACTTTCCGCAGTAATCGTCGGTGCTGTAGAAGGCCCCCTTCTCTCCCACCACGAGCACGCCGCTGTCGGAGACCTTGTCGATGCCCCACTTCGCGAACACCTCCATCGGCGGCTTGTTGCCCTTGCGGTCGTACCACCAGAACGGGATCGCGGGCCGCTCGGCCGTGGCGGGAAACTCGAACTTGATGATCGAACTCGCGGGAAAACTGTCGAAGTCGTGGCCGGTGGTGCGGGCCTGCACCGAGATCGGATCCCGCAGCCCGCAGGCGGCGAACGGCACGGTGAGCTGGTGGCAGGCCATGTCGCCGAGCGCCCCGGTGCCGAAGTCCCACCAGCCGCGGTGCTGGAAGGAGTGGTAGAGGCCCGGCCAGAACTCACGATCCGGCGCCACGCCGATCCAGGCCTTCCAATCGACCCGTTCGAGGGCCTTGGCCACCTCGGCCTGCTTCTTCTTGACGAGGTCGGCGACGATGTCGGCCACCTCCTCGGCGGTGGTCGTGGCATCCTCCTGCTCGTCGACCTCCCGCATGGCCTGCGTCTGATACTTCCGCATGTTCATCCGGCGACCGGGCCCCTGCGCCCACACGGGGCGGTTCGACCAGCAGTAGACCTCCTTGAGCGGCCCGAGCACGCCCGACTTGATCTGGGCGATCGCCTCGCGGGACGAGTCGAGGGCGGTGCCCTGATTGCCCATCTGCGTGACCACGCCCTTGCCGGCCATCTCCTGGGCCACCTGCGTGAGCAGCCGGGCCTCGTAGATCGTGCGGGTGAGCGGCTTCTGCGTGTAGCACGAGATGCCCTGCCGCATCGCCTCGAGCGTGACGGGCGCGTGCATGTGGTCAGGCGTCGACACGGTGCACATGTCGATGTGCTTGCCGTGCTTGGCGAACAGCTCGCGGAAGTCGGTGAACCGCTCGGCGTCTTTGAACTTCTCTCCCTTCCCCTTGCTCTCGAGGGTGCTGCGATCGACGTCGCAGATCGCGATCACGCGGCCGAAGAGGGCCGCGTTGTCGGAGTCGCTGCCCCCCTTCCCGCCCACGCCGATGCAGGCGACGGTGAGCTCCTCGTTGGCCGAGGCGCTGCGGGCGGGGCGGCTGCCGGCCGCCACGAAGTAGCCGGCGCCCGCGAGGGTGGTCCTGCCGAGAAAACCGCGACGCGAGGTGGGGGGCATGAACGAATCCTTGCCGGGTGACGCGGGGGTGCTGCTACGATCTCGGGCCCCGTTCGGACCCGATTCCTGCCAGCGAATCCTAAATGGCGGTCCTGCTCGATATCAAGAACGCCTCGAAGCGATATGGCGACCAGGTCCTCCTCGACGAGGCCTCGGCCACGATCACCGACGACGGCCGGGTGGGGTTCATCGGCCGCAACGGGGCCGGAAAGAGCACCCTGCTCCGGGTGATCCTCGGCGAGGAGGAGCTCGACTCCGGCGAGATCGTTTGTCATCCGCGGCTCCGGATCGGCTACCTCCGGCAGCACGACCCGTTCCTGCCGGGGGAATCGGCGCTCGACTTCCTGCGGCGCGACAGCGGCCAGCCCGAATGGAAGTGCGGGGAGGTGGCCGGCGACTTCGAGATCAAAGGCGGGCGGCTCACCGGCCCCGTCGCCGAGCTCTCGGGCGGCTGGCAGACCCGCGTGAAACTGGCGGCCCTCCTCCTCCACGAGCCGAATCTCCTGCTCCTCGACGAGCCGACCAACTTCCTCGACCTGCGGACGCAGATCCTGCTCGAGCACTTCCTCCGCGGCTACCGCGAGGCCTGCCTGATCGTGTCGCACGACCGGGCGTTTCTCGGGTCGACCTGCGACCAGACCCTCGACCTCACCGCGGGCGTGCTCTCGATGTATCCCGGCAAGGTCGACGCCTTCCTCGAGCATCAGCGGGAGCGGGCCGCGCACGTCGAGCGGACGAACGCGGCCGTCATCGCCAAGCGGCGGCAGCTCGAGGACTTCATCGCCCGCAACCGGGCGCGGGCCTCGACCGCGTCGCGGGCGAAGTCGAAGGCCAAGCAGCTCGAGCGGCTCGAGGTGGAGGACGTGGCCACGGCCGCCCCCACCGCCGCGATCCAGTGCCCGGCGGTGAGCCCGCGGAAGGGGCCCGCCCTCCGCTGCAAGGGTCTCTCGATCGGCTACCCCTACCGCGTGATCGCCGCCGGCATCGACCTCGAGATCGAGCACGGCTCGCGGGCGGCGATCGT
>JBJTQP010000070.1:0-13282 GCA_046075685.1 Planctomycetaceae bacterium
CGCCGGCACCTGGTGGCCCTCGCCGGCGAACTCGCCACGGACGTGCGGCCCGAGCACTGGCGGCAGTGGGGCAGGGCGGGGATCCGGGCCCAACTGCTCGACATCCGCACGCGGAAGCTCGAAATGGATTTCGTGATCGAGGGCGACGCCCGCTCGATGCACGTGCTCAACGCGGTCTCGCCGGGCTGGACGTGCTCGCTGCCCTTCGCGTCGCACGTCGTCGATGCGATCGACCGTCAGCGGGCGTGAGCTGCGTCGGCGCGAACTGCCTGTGCGACGGCTGCTGACGTTTGCGTGAGGCGAGGGGCTGCCCGTGCCCTCTCGCCGGACGTTCGTCTCGGCCCTCCAGGCCTCGACTCACTGCATGTCCGCTGCGCTACGCCATCCTGGCTGCGCTTGCTCCCATAGCCCGCTCGAGGGCACGGGCAGCCCCTCGCGGAGTGCAAGCTTCAGGAAGCCGCCATCGCGTGAGCGATGCGGGCAGCGCCACACGGAGCGCCGAGAGGCATCACGCATCAGCGCGACGCGTCGTCGAGCCAGTCGAGCAGGCTCGCGTAGCCCCGGATGCCGAGATCGAGCCGCCGGGTGTCCCAGTCGGCCTGGGTCGCGGCCGTCGTGATCGCCGCCACCTGCACGCCTGCGGCGAGGCCCGCCTCCCAATCGCTCGGCCGGTCGCCGATCATCCAACTCGCGGCCGCGGGGATGCCGTGCTCGGCGAGCATCTCCTCGATGAACCGCGGCGACGGCTTCCGGTACTGCGAGGGCTCGTCGGGCCGCTCCGGGGCGATGCAGATCCGCGTGAACGGGGCCGGGCCGAGATCGAGCAGGTCGATCATCCGGCGGTTGACGGCCTCGACGTCGGCGAGCGTGAAGTAGCCGCGATTCACCCCCGACTGGTTCGAGAGGATGAACAGCCTCGTCCCGGCCTCCAGCAGCCGGGCGAGCGCCTCGCGGGTTCCCGGGAGCAGCGCCACCTGGTCGACGGCACCGACGAAGTGCCGGTCCTCGATCAGGGTGCCGTCGCGATCGAGAAACAGGGCCGGGATGTCGGCGGGCACGATCGGAATCCAAAAGGGAGGAGGGCGGTCGAACCCGCCGCGGCCCTGGGTATCATATCGGCCACGCGGACGGTCCCGGGTGGCCGTCGGCAGCGGGTGTCCTCGCAGGGGAAGCGTCGATGGTTGATCGGAAGCATGCCGCCGGCCCGTCGTCCGAGCGGCCGTCGTCGGGCGGTACAGGCGGCTGGTTCGGCAAGGCCGACATGCTGGCCGTGGCGGTTCTCCTCGGGCTCGTCACGCTGGGTTGGTGCGCGGCCAACGGCAAATGGACCGCCGCCCAATGGGCCCTGCCCTCGGCCTATCTCGACCCGGAGAAGTGCGACGTCATCCACGCCCTGGCGATGATGAAGGCGGCGGGTGATGGCGAGTTCGTGCCGCTTGCCTGGAAGCGCGTCTCGCGGCTCGGCGCGCCTGATGGCGCCAACTGGAACGACTGGCCGCTGCTGGAGGAGTTGCAGATCATCTTCTTCGGGCTGCTCGCGAAGGCCTTCGGCCTGTTCGGAGCGCTCAACGTGGGCATGCTGCTCGGCCACTGGCTGGCCGCGGCCACGTTGTACGCCGTGGCCCGCTCCCTCGGTTGCCTGCGGTCGTGGGCTTTCGTCGGCGGCCTCGCCTACGGTCTGGCCCCCTTCCTGTTCGCGCAGTCTCCGCACCACATCACGACCGAATACGTCTGGCACGTCCCGCTGTTCATCCTGGTCTGGAAGTGGGTGTCGACCGACGGCGGCCTGGCCTGGGGCAGCCGGCGGTTCTGGGCGGCGATCGCGATCGCGGTGGTCACCGGGCTGCAGAGCCCCTACTTCACCAACGTCCTCTGCCAGCTTGCCCTGCTCGGCGGAGCGGCCCTGGCCTGGCGGCAGCGGTCGCTCGCGGCCCTCAAGCCGGCCCTCGCCGTGGTCGGGGCGGCCGCCGTGGCCTTCGCGGCGATGAACCTCGACACCTGGACCTACCGGATGGCCAACGGCGTGAATCCCGGGGCGGTCGTCCGGGAGTACAAGTGGCTGGAGATCTACGGGCTCAAGCTCGTGGACCTCGTCATTCCGCCGATCACCCACCACTCGGCAGGGTTCGCGAAGTTCGCCGCCGCCCACCGGTCGGGGGCTCCGTTGCTCGACGAGGGCTCCTATCTCGGCCTCGTGGGCATCGCCGCCGTGGCCCTGCTCGCGCTCGTCGCCGCCCGGGACGTCGTCGACAAGGGCTCGATGCCCGCCGCCGCGTGGCAGGTGCTCTGGGTCGTGCTGACGTTCTCCACCGGCGGGCTCAATGCGATCCTCGGTGCCTTCGGGTTCACCCTGTTCCGCACCGGCTGTCGCTACAGCGTGGTGATCCTCGCGATCGCGCTGGTGCATGCGGCCCAATGCCTCTCCGGGTGGCAGCGGAGCAGGGGAGCCGGGGCGGCCTCCGAGACGGGCCGGATCGGCACGCTCACCGCCGTGGCCGGCCTGACGCTGCTGATTCTCTGGGACCAGGTACCGCGGGGTCCCACCGCCGAACAGTCGACGCTCATCGCCCGACAGGTCGCGGCGGACCGGTCCTTCGTGGCCGACATGGAGTCGATGCTGCCCCCCGGAGCGATGGTGTTCCAGCTGCCGGTGATGGACTTCCCCGAGTCGCCGGCTCCGGGCGTGCCATCCTACGACCACTTCCGTCCCTACCTGTACGGCGGCGGCCTGCGGTATTCCTTCGGCTCGATGAAGGGCCGCCCGCGCGAGGAGTGGCAGAAGGCGATCCAGGCGAAGATGTTCGAAGGCGCCGCGGGGGACCAGCAGGCGCAGAAGATCCGCTTCAACATCGCCAGCGTGAACGCCGCGGTGGACGAGCTTCAGAAGAAGGGGTTCGCGGCCCTGTACGTCAACCGCAACGGCTTTCCCGATCGGGGCAAGGGCCTGCTCGAGGCCCTCGCGGAACTCGGCTTCGACGCCCCGCCGATCGAGAGCCAGCTCGGCGACCTGGCGTGCATCCGGCTGGCCCCGGCGGCACGGCAGGGGAAGTGAAGCGGTGGACCGGGCGCTCCTCCGGACTGCGGCGGTGATCGCTGCCGCGACGGTGGCCGGCTTCTGGGCCACGCTCTCCGCCGACTTCGTCTACGACGCCAGGCTCCAGATCCTCACCGATCCGTTCCTGCATGATCCGTCGAACTGGTGGCACGTGCTCACGTTCCGCGTGCTCGGCATGGACGTGCTGGACTTCAACCGCCCGGTGCACCTGGCCTCGATGATGCTCGACGCGGCGGTGTGGGGCAGGAATCCCTTCGGCTACCACCTCACGAGCGTCTTGCTCCATGCGGTGAACGTGGTCTTGGTCTGGCTCGTCCTCCGCGTCGTACTCGCCTCCGGGGGCCGGGAAGCACCGTCGCCGCAGGCGCTCGTGCCGCTGATCGGAGCGGCGTTGTTCGCGTTTCATCCGGTCGTCGTCGAGGCCGTCTGCGAGCCGACGTTCCGGGAGGATCTGCTGGCGGCCCTGTTCACGCTCGGCGCGGTGGTGCTCGCGTCGCGGCACGACCCGCGTGTTGGGGTCGATGTCCGGCGGGCGGTCGCCTGCGCAGGCTGCTGCCTGCTGGCCGTCGGCAGCAAGGAGTCGGGCGTCGCCGCGCCGTTCGTGCTGGCCGCCTTTTGGCTCGTCTTTCGGCGGCGCGAATCGCGCGACTTCTGGCTGGCCGCGGTCGGAGCCGGGCTGGCCGTGGTGACCGCCTTCCTCGCCGCCCGCTTTCTCCTCGAGCCGACGCCGTCGCGGATTTTCGAGATCCGGCCGGAGTATCCCGGGGGCTCGTTCGTGGAGGCGATGAAGGTCGAGCCGAGGATCCTGGCCTTCTACGCGCAGCTGATCGTCTTTCCCGCCAACCTCTGTGCCGACTACGGCGGCTACTCAGTTCGTCACCTCCCGCTGTGGCTCGCCGGGGTGATCCTCGTGATCCTGGCCGGCGCCGGGGCGGTCGCCGCGTGGCGGGATCGCCGGGTGGCCTTCGGCCTGGCCCTCACGGTGCTGCCGCTGGTTCCCGTCTCGAACCTCGTGCCCATCTATCGGGCGGCGGCAGATCGCTACCTCTACCTGCCCCTCGCCGGGATCGCGTGCGTGGTCGCCTGCCTGCTCGATGCTCCGTGGCTCCACGCCCGGGAGCCGCGCCGGCGGCTGGCCACACTCGTCGCGATCGCGGCGGTCGTTGGTCTGCTGGCCGGATGTCTCGAGCGCCAGCAGGTCTGGCGGAGCCAGCTCGCCCTCTGGACCGATACCTACGCGCGGAACCCCGGCTCGTTCAATGGGGCCAGCGGGCTGGCGGGCGCCCTGCGCGAAACCGGACGGCATGCCGAGGCGATCGAGATGGCGCGGCGGGCGATCGCCCTTTCGGAAGGCGGGCGCGGCGACGCGTGGATGGGCCTGGCGCTGGCGTTCGAAGCCGCGGGCCGCCCGACCGAGGCCGACACCGCCGCCGACAAGGCGGTGGACCTCGATCCCCGGCTCGCCGATCCGGATGCCCGCGTGGCGGCACTGGCCATGGAGCGGGGAGAGGCGGACCTTGCGAAGACGATTCTTGCCCGCCGGGCCGCGCCCTGAGCCGGCCTACCAGCCCAGCCAGGTGCGGCGCCCGAGTCGGAGCAGGTCGCCGATGCTGCGGCGGGTCTCGGCGAAGTCGGCCTTGCTCGCTCCCTGGGTGCGGTCGGTGAAGGTGATGGGCACTTCCACGATCCGGGCCCCCACCCGCTGCAGCCGCCAGAGCAGGTCTTCCTGGAAGGCGTAGCCCTTCGACTCGGGCGGCTCGATCCGGTCGAGCAGCGCGAGCCGGATGGCCCGAAAGCCTCCCGACGCGTCGCGAACCGGCACCCACAGCACCCACTGCGTGAACCAGCAGACCAGCCGGCTGGCGATCTCCCGCGAGAGCGGCCAGCCGATCGTCCGGCCCCCCGGCACGCGGCGGGAGCCGATGGCGAGGTCGGCCGGCTTCCCCCCCGGCGGATCCATGGCCGCGAGCAACCGGGGGATGTCGTCGGGGTCGTGGCTCATGTCGGCGTCCATGTAGACGGCGATCTCGAAGCCCCGGTCGCGGGCCACCCGCAGCCCCTCGAGGATCGCGCTGCCGAGGCCGCGGCGGCCGCGGCGGACCAGCACGTGCAGCCGTGGTTCGGTGGCGGCCCGCTCGAGGGCGATCTGCCCTGTGCCGTCCGGCGAGTCGTCATCGACCACCAGCATGTGCAGGTCCTCCCGCGCGGCGAGGACGCGGTCGATCAGCGTGCCGATGTTCTCGCGCTCCTTGTAGGTGGAGGCATTGACGATCACCCGTCCGCGCACCCATGGCTCGGCGGAGCGGAGGTCCTGCTCGGGGGAGGTGGCGGCGGAGGAGGTCATGCAGGGATTGTGGCCTCGGCACGGGGCGGAGTCATGCCCCGCCGGTGCCGCGGCCGCGCGGCGGATGGTCCCGCAGGAGGTTGCTCCGGGCCTCGATCTCGTCGATCGGCCGCAGGCCGCGGTCGCCACCCGGCGGCAGGATCGGATAGTGCCGGGCGGCGGTCAGGGCGTCGACCACCTCGTGGCAGAAGCCGGGATGCGTCACCCAGAGGCGCGGATCGACGCGGCGGAGGTCGAACGAGGCGGAGTACGTGCGGAGCGTCTTGCGGCGCCGCTTCACGTATTGCGGAAAGAACGAGAGGGAGAGTTCCCGAAGCGAGCGATAGATCGGGTCGCGGTAGCGGAGGAACGGGCTGTTGCTCTTGGAGATGGCGCCCCAGCAGCCGCGCCGGCGAAACAGGGCCACCACGTGGTCGACGTCGCCCCGTGCCGCGCCCATGTCCATCAGGAGCGGCGGCTCGCCCGTCAGCCAGAGGCAGCACGCCGCCACGAAGGCCGCCTCGACGCAGTGGGCCTCTCCGTGCCGCAGCGCCTCGCGCACCGACCGGGCCGTCTGTTCCTCCGCCTCCACGTTCCACCGGAGGCTATTGACGAAATCCTGGATGCGGTCCGGCGTCCGCAGGCTGGCGAGTCGGACGGCAAGCCGCCGGGGAAGGCCGAGGGCGAGGCCGAGTCGGGGGCCGCTGGGCGGCAGCCGGTGCTGTCGGGGGCGTGCTGGCACGGCCCGAGGCTACCACCGTGGCGGGTGGATCGAAATCCGCGGGCCGAGCCTCGCCGATCGCGGCTGGAACCGCGTACAATGGTGGCAACCACTGGAGGGTTGTTCTGCCATGCGTCGTGCACGTGGGGCGGTTGCGGTTTTGGGTGTCGGGTTTCTCGCGTCGTGCCTTGCGGCGGCGCCGGCTCGTGCCCAGGTGTGCCTGCCGACGTTCGGCTACGGCAACGTCGGCTACTCGGCCGGCTACAGCTTCACCCGAGCGGGCTGGTGCGGGCCGCGCTGGGGTGGCTGGTGTGGGCCGCGATGGGGCGGGTGGTGTGGGCCCCGCTGGGGCGGCTGGTGCGGCCCCGGCTGGGGATTCCGTCCATGGGGTTGGCGCCGGTGGTGCGCGCCGCCGGTGTACTCCTATGGCTCGTGCTACGGGTGGCCGGCCTGGTACGGGACCAGTTGGCTGCCGTCGTGCGGATCGGTGTGGATGGGAGCCCCGTTCGGAGGATCGTTCTTCTCCGGCGCGGCCGTGCCGTATCCCACGCTCGGCTACCCGGTGATCGCGCCGGGCTTCGTTTCGTCGTCGGGCGTCCCGTCTGCAGCAACGGCTCTCGTGGCGGCGCCGCCCTCTGCAACCCCCGCGAGCGGCGTCCCGCAGGCGCGGACGGCGGTGGCGACCATCCAGGGCCTTCGTGCCCGGGCTCAGGCGGCAGCCGTCGCCGGAGCCATTCCGCGGGCGAGCAACGCAGTCGCCCGGCTTCGCGCCGCCCGGCTCGTGGCGGTGGGCGATCGTCATCTTCGGGAGGCCGATGGCGATCCGGCGAGGCTGCGTGAGGCCGTCGAGGCTTATCGGCGGGCCGCGGGCGTGGCGGCCGACCAACCGGACACGTTCGTGAGGCAGGCGATCGCGTTGGTTGCCCTCGGTGATCGCACGCAGGCCGATGCGGCCCTCGACAAGGCGGCGTCCGTGGACGGCCGCCTGGCGGATGTCCAGCCCCGTCCGGCGACGGGGCCGACCGATCCGGTTTTCGGTGACCGGGCCGCCGGCAGCCCGTCACCGGCGGTTGCCCGAGGTCAGGCGATCCTTCGTCAGATCGCGGCCCAGGCAGGCCCTGCGGGAGATGCCGCCGAACCGCCCCTCGCCCGCATCGCGGCCCGCTGGGCCGAGCGGTTCGGTGCGGCCGACGCGCTGGTGGCGCGGCGGTGACTATCCTGTGGGGGCCATGACGGATCGCCCGCCCCTCTGTGAACGCATCGACCTCGCCGCCGCCGATGGCCGCCGCCGGCTCGACGCGCTTCGCGGGATGCTCGTCTCGCAGGGAGACGTGATCAGCCCGGCGGGTCGCCAGAAGACGATCGACGTCTTCGGGGAGCCCCTCGCCCCGCGGCAGGTCGTGGAGCGGATCTGCGCGGACGTCCGCCGCGATGGACTCGCGGCCCTGCTCGACTACTCGCGGCGGATCGACGGCGCCGCGACGACGCCGGAGTCATTGCTGGTGCCGGCCGCGGAGTTGGCGGCGGCCCACCGCGATGCGGACCCTGAGTTTCTCGCGGCGGTGCGGAGAATCCGCGACCGCGTGGAGCGGTTTCAGCGGGCGCTCCTCGCCCGTGACGTGGCGGTGAAACTGCCCGGCGGCGGCAGCCTGCGGCAGCGGTACGTGCCGCTCGACCGCGTCGGTGTCTGCGTGCCGGGCGGCGCGGCGGCCTACCCGTCCACGCTCCTGATGACCGTCGTTCCCGCCCGCGTGGCAGGCGTCCGCGAGATCGTCGTCGTCGCCCCGCCGACGAGGTTCGGCGCGGAGAACCCGCACGTCCTCGCCACGTGCCACGAACTCGGCGTGACCACGGTCGTGCGGGTCGGCGGCGCCCAGGCCGTGGCGGCGCTGGCCTACGGCGTCGAGGGGCTGCCCCGCGTCGACAAGATCGTCGGCCCGGGCAACCTGTTCGTGGCTCTCGCCAAGGAACACGTCTACGGCGACGTGTCGATCGATTCGATCGCCGGGCCCAGCGAGATCGTGGTGGTGGCCGACGACGCCGGCCGCCCCGAGTGCATCGCCGCCGACATGCTCGCCCAGGCCGAGCACTCGCCCGGTTCTGCGATCCTGTTGACCGCGAGCCGCGTGCTCGCCGACGCAGTCGCCGTCGCCCTCGAGCGGCGGCTGGCCGTGCTCGAACGCGCCGACCTGACGCGTGACAGCCTGCGACGCTTCTGCGGGATCGTGACCACCCGCAGCGACGCCGAGTCGGCCGACCTCGCCCACGACCTCGCCCCGGAGCACCTCTCGATCGACACCCGTCTACGATGCTGCGACTCCTGCCCTTCCTTCTTCCTTAAACAAACAGACCTGGAGTCTCATCGCACCGCTTGCACCGCCTTCATCCAACCCCCCTCCCGCCTTGATCCAAGATGGAACACACTCTACATGATCTGCCCTACTTCACGCTACCCAGACCTGGATTCCCTTATCACTGCATCCCCTGATTCCGACCCATCAACCCTCTTCCCCACAGTGAATAGCTGGTTCAACGACTTCGCCTCTAACGGGGCCACCACCGCGTCACCTAATCCCCAACCATGAACACCCACAACTACTCATGCCCCATCCGTGGATGCCCCCATTCTTCGTCTGGCACGGGTACACCTTTCACATGCAAAAACACCCTCATTCGCCATTTGAACTCCCCTGACCACGCCCATACACACCACCTGGTCAACCACAGTGACTGTATAACAGCTGACATCTTCTGCTGCTGCTCCACCTCGTGCCCTTCTAGCCCCAAGTCCTTCTTTCCCTCCCTACGCGCCCTCATTGAACACAACACCACCTTCCATCCCCCCCCGGTTCCCCCCCGCAACACGCCCACTCCCACCATCACCCCCCCATCTCCTCCTTCCACCCTTGGCACATGCTCCCCCCTTGCCATTTGCACCACACTCCTTCACTCCAACTCTTCCCCTCATACCCTCAATCACTGGGAACATGGGCTCGCCTTCATCCAATCCACTTATCTTCATGAACCACCGGACTTCCGCACAACTTGGCGGCGACTCGTTCGATCCCGGAACCTCTCCGCCTTCTCAAACCTCCAACGTGCCGTCATCAGAGCCATTGTCGTCGCCAACACTTCTTGTCCCTCCCTCAACGACTCCGCCCCCTTTTGGTGGCTCCTCTTCCACCTTGATATGCTCATCTTTGCCCCCGCCACCAAGAAACAACGCGATGGTCTCTCCATACACGCTACCATTCGCGACCGCATCGACGCCGCATTCTGTGGTGATATTGCTTTCCTCTTCTCCTCGGCGATGCAGGTCCGCCGCTTAACACAAAACTCCTCCACCACCTATGCTAATCCTTGCAACAACGCTCAGCTCGCCGCCGACAATGACGACTACCGCACTGCGGTCTCTCGCGCTTGTGCATCCCAATCCGTGGCCACAATTGGCCCTCACAACATCCTACACGTTAACAAACTATATACCCCGCCAGTTCCCCCACTAGGCCACCCTCCTCCCTCCTCTTCTTCCCCACATCAACCCTACAGCCTTCCTGGTGACATTTGCAACACCATCCGCAATGCTGCCAAGGACAAGGGCACGGGCCTCAATGCCGACTCCCTCGACATCTTTACCTCCCTCCTCAAACACTCCCACCCTTCGACTGAGGATGATATCCGTTTCATCTTTAATTTAATCTACCAGAACTCCCTCCCTGACTCAGTCAAATGCTTTTTCACCGACGTATACCTGTTTTGCCTCCACAAAGACCCCACCGACCATACCAAACTCCGCCCTCTAGGGATCCCCACAGCAATTCGCCGTCTCATCTGCACGCACGTCGCCCGCACACTTCGCGACAAATTTGCCACCCATCTACTCCCGTTTAACTTTGCTGTCGGTGTCCCCGATGGTTCTGACTTCGTTGTGAAAGCCATGCAACTTGCCATTGAACGATACATCGACGGCCCCCAGCGACGCCACGCCCTTCCCACTCGTGCTGCGGTGTTTTTCGACCTCACGAATCAATTTAATAGCGTCTCCAGAGAAGAATTCAAACACGTCATCGCCACCTCCTTCCCCGAACTCCTCCCACTTGTCACCCTCTTCTATGACAAACCAAACACCGTTCACTTCAAGTGGAATGACGGCTCTTGGCGCCGTTTATTGATGAAAGAGGGTGCTAGCCAGGGCTGTCCCCTCTCCCCCCTATTCGCCTCCTTCGTTGTGGCCCGCCTCCTTGCCCCTCTTGACTCCCTCCTTCGTGAACGCGCCGCCGCACGCCTCGCTTCTGGTGATACGGGCGATGATGGGTTCGGTGGCATATCCCATCTCCTCAGCTTCGTTGACGATATCTCTTCTTGTGTCTATCTTCCTGACCTTGCATTCCTTTGCCACGAACTCCGATCCAGCGGCGCCCGCCTTGGATGCTTCGTCAACCCATTCAAAACACGCATCCTCACCTCGTGCAACGGCACGTCTATCCTCCCCGCCCTTTCCTCTCACAACCCTGCACTTGCTGCATCACTATCTGATACTATCACACAGTTCTCCATCTCTCCCCACCCTACGAACGACACCGCCTCCCCTATTCCCGTAGAACTCACCACTGGCTACCGTCTTCTCGGCCACCCTGTCGGCTCCGCTGCTTTCGCCACGGATTTCTTTGCTTCACGCATCACGGCCATCCAACGCGATATCGATTCCCTCCACACCAACATTTGCGACCTCCAGACTCGCCTCCGCCTCTTCTCCCAATGCACACTTCAAAAAATCCCGCATCTACTCTCCACGGACGTTCTCTACCACCTCCCGCTCGATGACGATGACCCCCCTTGGGAGGAATGGGCAGGACCACTCACGGCTGCGACCGACCATCTCATTAATGATTTTTTCACGTCCCTCCTCAACCTCCCTTCTACCCCTGAGCGTTCTATCCTTATCAGCCAAATCAGCCTCCGACACGGTGGTTTGGGCATACTCTGCCCTCGCACTCGCGCCGCTCCCGACTTCGTGATCACCATGAAATCTGCCCTCTGCAATGCCTCCCGTGGTTTCCAGATCCATAAACACCTCCCACCCTTCCAGCTACACTCCTCCCTCGGCAACCTCTTTGATTTCACCTCCAACCCTGATTCTTTGATCCTCCGTCGATTTCACATCCTCCTTCCACGCATTGCAACCATTGCATGCCCTCCCTCCGTTCCATCCTCTGATAGTGTCGAGTACTTCCTCCAATCCGTCTCCCCCCATAGTGCGCGGGCCAGGCTCAAAAAACACTGCAGTGTCTACCTCACAAATTCCCTCTACCACGATGTCCACACCGACTCCCCCGAGCACTTCCACCACCTTCCCAGCCTGCTTTCTCCTCAAACTTCCTACCCTATCATTGGCATGTGCCGCAGCCAGACGTCCAATAGGATTGCCAACTGGGAATTTTCCCATGCTATACGACGAAAGCTACGCCTCCCTCTCTTCCCCCCCACCTCCAAACCCTACTGTGCCTGCGGCACTCAACTTGACCCCTTCGGCGATCATCTCTTCCAGTGCACACGCATATGCAAAATCGGTGCCCACAACTTCATCCGCGATGGCTTTGCTCGCGCTCTTACCCCCGCCCTCTCTACCGCAGGCTTCCTTCCCCCTGGCTCATCTATCGATATCGAACCACAACTCTGCCTCCCCTCCGATCCACACGCTCGCCCGTTTGACCTCTCCTTTGACCCCCACCCTGCCGTCCCGCCGCATGTCCATCATGGATGCTCTTACTCCACTATCGGCGCAGACATTACAATTAGTTGCCCCCCCCCGGTCCCCTCCTTCGATCCCACTTCTCCAGATGTTATTCACACCGTTACGGCCAATGCCGCCTCACATCTTCAGACGTATGAAAAAAGGAAACTTGGTCGTGTCAACAAACGTAATCCCTCCACCAACGTGGTTACCGCCGGCGACGATCTTCTCGGAGACCTTTTAAACCGCGAAATGCTCCTCCTCCCCTTCGCAATTGACCCTCTCGGCCGATTTGGCCCGCTTCTCGAACACTTCCTCTTCGGGTCCCACAACTCACCCGCTATTTCTTTCCCCGCATCCAAACCGAATGCCACAAAAATGTACACACGTTTGCTCCAATACCCTAGCCCAAAAGGCATCCTTCTCCTTGCCGAACACAACTGGCGTAACTCACCTACACGCCGGTTCTATGATCATTCATACCTTGCCCCCACGCCTTCTATCACAACTATCCAGAAGCTGGGTTTATCCATCACCAAAGCTTTTGCTCTTCACATTCAGTATGCTTCACGAAAATTCATTGACCGCCCTGTCCATACTCCCACAACCACCGTACCCAATCCTACCTATGTCGGTCAGTAGTTAGGACCTAAACCTAAATATATATATATATCGTATCTCCTTGTTGGTCTGAGTCGATATAGCGCCCATAAGTTTAGTTTATTTGTGGTGAGGGACAGACCGAGGGGGCCACGTGGTTTGCTACGCTGCAGCAGGGGCTCATTCAGCGTTCGGAGCACGTGGACCATGGCGTCGGGATTGCAGTAGGGGTTAGTTATAGTGTTTTTAGCGGAAGGACGCATTTCATTGCGCCCCCCCGCAGCGAATAAAAATATTATCACCCTGCCCAACACCCCTCGAAGTGGTTGCGCGGCCGCGGACGTCTGGATCGTCGAAACAAAAAATCATCGAAGGGGCAGCAGTCACGGGTCGTCGGACCACAATCATCACCATCAATCGTTTCATGGACAACCCCCCCCCTCAGCGCCACCAGCACCTGCACCTGCCGCGCGGCGAAGTGCTGGTCGTTTACGCAACGGGTAATCATTCTGTTGGCGACACGCGACGAGGGCTCGTCATCAGGTGACTCGCTTTCCGTAGGGGCGTCGGTCCGAGGCAGTGAGGGGTCGTACCTCTACAACTCGGAACACGTCGATTCTGACACAGGGGAGCAGGGTGTCTTTGAGGAACATAACGCGTACTCGGACTCGGACAATTAGGGGTTACGGGGGCCTACGAAACCACGCAAACGACAACACCGACTCAACGGGACCGGAAAAATTAACCACACCAGGGGCACGACAATCGGGCGTCAACGGACGTAACGCTAAAAAAAAAAAAAAAAAAGGGGGAACGCGACCACACCTGGGATAATATGGAAAATTTTTC